>CAXNKI010000139.1:0-4956 GCA_964202645.1 Alphaproteobacteria bacterium
ACAGAGAGCATGAAAGTTGCCCTAGACCGAACACTGCAACAAAAAAACCCTCGTCCCGGGGGCATTTGGGACGAGGGTTCCTTGTGCGTTCGTCACGCTTCGACTTGGCGGCCCACCAGGAGGCACGGGCAACAGGGGGGAAACCCGCCTCAAGCCGCCTCGTCGAGTTACAATGTAGGGTGTTTTCGCTTGCTGCCAAGTGAACAAGGCGGTCAGGAGTGTCGCGGTTTGTCGCAAGACCCGCACAAAGCGCGGTGGTGCGTTTATCCCTATCGACGAGCCGGAGTACGCGGATCGTTCCACCGAAAAGTGTTGTCAGGAACGGCGATGCCGTACTGGTGATTCGACAGACGAATCGTCGTCCGCTTGTTCTGCGAATCGAGCGCCACCCAGCTCGCCAGCTCGAGCCCGCCCGGCGCGCCAGCCTTGCGCACGAAGATCAGAGTTATCACGCCATATTCGGGATGGCCGCGATCACGCACCTCGATGCTGACCACATTGTCATCGGCGGTCGGTTGCAGGCGGCCAAAGCGCGCAACATCGCGGTTGGGATCGAGCAGCGCGCCCAGCGGGCTGTTGCCGATCGGCCAGCGCTGCACCTGGCGCACTTCATAGTCGATCAGGGTCAGCGCGCGGCCATCCGAGACGATCAGCAGCGGAATGCCCGGCGAATACTGGAAACGAATGCGGCCCGGCTGCTTCAGCGTCAGCACGCCGGTCGAACGCTGGCCATTGCGGTCGGTCTGGATGAAATCGGCGCGCAGGGTAGAAATCCCGCGCAGCGCGGCGACGGCTTCGGCCAGCTGACCGGTGGGGGCCGCCGCTGGTGCAGGGGCCTGAGCGCTGGCCGCGGTCAGCAAAGGGGCGGCGCAGATGCCGCAAGCCGCAACAGCAGCGGCAAGCCTGATCGAAAGAGGAAAGAAGCGTGTCATGCCCAGGCCTTTAGGCGCCCGGCATTGAACCGCTGCTTAACCTCACTTGATCTTGGCTTCCTTGAATTCGACGTGCTTGCGCACGACCGGATCGTACTTGCGGAAGCTCATCTTCTCGGTGGTGTTGCGCGGGTTCTTCTTGGTGACATAGAAGAATCCGGTGTCGGCGGTGGAAACCAGCCTGATCTTGACGGTTGCGGGCTTCGCCATGGTCTAGTCCATTTTACTTTGCAGGCCGCAAAAGGCAGCCTCTGAAACAACGAGAGCGGCGAATGTCCGCCGCCCGCTCAAGGCTGGGGCCATTGGGCGAGAGCGGCGGCAAAGTCAAGGCGCGGATTCAGCCATTGTAGGGTTTCAGCGGCTCGACGATGCCATATTGCTCGTCCAGAGGCCCAGACGCAAGCGGCGGAAAGTCGAGCGCGGGCGGATCGACCCTGGTATCTGGCAGGCGGTCAAGCAAGTTGCGCAACAATGTGAGCCGTCCGCGCCGCTGGTCGTTGAAATTGACCAAGGTCCAAGGTGCCTCAGGCGTGTGGGTAGCCGCGAGCATGGCCTCGCGCGCCGCCGTGTAATCGGCATATTTCGCCCGCGCGGTCACGTCGATCGGCGAGAGCTTCCAGCGCTTGAGTGGATCGGCCAGCCGTTCGGCAAAGCGCTCTTCCTGTTCAGCCTGATCGCAGCACAGCCAATATTTGAACAACAGGATGCCATCATCGACCAGCTGCTTCTCGAACACCGGGGCCTGGGCCATGAAGGCGCGCACCTGCTCTTCGCTGGCAGAGCCCATCACCCGTTCGACCCCGGCGCGGTTGTACCAGCTGCGGTCGAACAGCACGATCTCGCCCTTGGCGGGCAGGTGTTCGACATAGCGCTGGAAATACCATTGGCCGGCCTCGCGCTCGCTCGGCTTGGCGAGCGCGACGGTGCGGCATTGGCGCGGGTTGGCGAGCGAAGCGATCGTTTCGATCGCGCCGCTCTTGCCGGCCGTGTCACGGCCTTCGAAGATTACGAGCACACGTGCACCGGTGGAGGCTGCCCAGCGCATCATGGCGACCACTTCCTCACTCAGCGGCGCCAGCAGCGCTTCGTAGTCCTTGCGGTCAAGCTTGCCCATGGCGCTCCCTCAGACCTGGCTCAGTAGAACGATGGCGAGAATGCCGGCGACGATGCGGTACCAGGCGAACGGCGCAAAACCCGCCCGGCTGACATAGGCAACAAACGCCTTGATCACGACCAGCGCGACGACAAAGCTGACCGCAAAGCCGATGGCGATCTCATTCCAGCCGACGGGGCCCAGCCCTGCGGCAAGTGCATCGCGGTTGTCCCACAGTTCCAGAGTGGTCGCGCCCATCATCGTCGGCACGGCGAGGAAGAAGCTGAATTCGGCAGCCGTGCGCCGTTCGATGCCCATGGCCAGCGCGCCCATGATCGTCGCGCCCGAGCGGCTGATGCCGGGGATCATCGAAAGGCACTGCACCAGCCCCACCCCCAACGCCTGGCGAGCAGGCAGCTGTGCGACGCCGCTCTTGGGGCCGGGCTTCGCTACTTTCTCGATAGCCAGGATGGCAATGCCGCCGACCACCAGCGCCCAGGCCACCACCATCGGGCTGCCGAGCATGATGTCGATATAGTCCTTGAGTGCGAGACCGAGCACGGCCGACGGCAGAAAGCCCAGCAGGATATTGCGCACGAAAGCCAGGCTCTGCGGCGCCAGCTTGAGCAGGCCCAGACCGACCGCCCAGAACGTGCGCCAGTATTGCACCACCACCGCCAGGATCGCGCCCAGCTGGATGACGACATTGAACACTTTCCACTGATCGGCATCATAGCCGAATATCTCGGCGGCGAGGATCAGGTGGCCGGTCGAGGAGACCGGAATGAATTCGGTCAACCCCTCGACAATGCCGAGCAGGATGGCGGTGAGAGTCAGGTCCATGGGCGGCGAATTGGCGGGGCGGGAGGGGCCAAGTCAAGCAGGCCGCCACCCGCCAGCGCGCTTATCACCAGATGCGCACCCGCTGTTCAGGCGGCAGATAGAGCTTGTCGCCCGGCTTCACGTCGAACGCCTTGTACCACGCGTCGAAATTCCGCACGACCCCGTTGACCCGGTATTTCTCCAGCGAATGCGGGCCGGTAACCAGCCTCTGGCGCAGACTGGCCTCGCGCGATTTAGCGCGCCAGAGCTGGGCATAGGCCAGGAAAAAGCGCTGTTCGCCGGTAAAGCCGCCCAGCACTGGCGCGGGCTTGCCGCGCAGTGACATCTGATAGGCCCGCAAGGCCATAGATAGCCCGCCGATGTCACCGATGTTCTCGCCGAGCGTCAGCTTGCCGTTTAGGCAGGTCTTGCCTTCATCGAAGGGGCAAAAGGCAGAATACTGCTCAACCAGTTTGGCAGTGAGCACTTCGAAAGCGGCGCGGTCCTGAGGCTTCCACCAGTCGCGCTGATTGCCAGCGCCGTCCACCTTGGAGCCTTGATCGTCGAAGCCGTGACCAAGTTCATGGCCAATCACGGAACCGATCGCGCCATAATTCACCGCAGGATCTGCCGATGGATTGAACATCGGCGGTTGCAGGAAGGCGGCGGGAAAGACGATCTCGTTGTAGGGTGGGAAGTAATAGGCGTTGACCGTCTGCGGCAGCATGAACCACTCGTCGCGATCAACCGGCTTGCCGATCCGCGCGAGCTGGAAGTCGGTTCCCCAGCGGATCGCCTCGATGCCGTTGGCCAGCGGATCGCTGGGAGAAATGGCGAGGCCCTCATAGCGCTTGAAGCGCATTGGTGCGCCGATCTTGGTGGTGAAAGCGGATAGCTTGGCCTGCGCCTCAAGGCGCGTTTCCGGGCCCATCCACTGCAGCTCCGCCAGATTCGCTGCCATGGCGCTGCGCAGATTGCCCACCAGTTGCTGCATCGCGCGGCGATTGGCTGCCGGGAAATAGCGCTTGGCATAGATCTGGCCCAGCAGTTCGCCGATCTGGTTCTGGACGGCGCTGATCCCGCGCTTCCAGCGCGGGCGCTGCTGCGCCTGGCCGCTCAGCACGGTGCCATAGAACGCGAAATTGGCCGCATCGATGTCCTGCGGCAGGACGGCCGCATTGTCGCTGAGAAAGCGCGTTGTCATCCAGGCCTGCCAGTCGGCAAGCGGCGCATCCTCGATCAGCTTGGCGGCGGCGGGCAGCCCGCCCGAGATCTTCTGCGCCTGCTCGGGCGTGAGCTTCGCGGCGGCACGCTTTTCTGCACTGGGCGGCAAATGCGGCACGATCACCGCCGCTGCCGCGCCGGCACCGAATTTTTCGAGCAGGCTGCGTGCGGTGGAGCCTGAAGACAGCTGGCCGAGTTCATCGAGCGTCAGCTTGTTATATGTCAAGTCACGGTTGCGGCCGATCGTGCGATCCCAGCTGGCGCGGGCGAGCTGGGTCTCCAGTGCCAGCACACTGGCGGCGGCAGCCGCCGGGTCCGGATAGCCCGCCTTGCCGAGCAGGAAGACCAGCAGCTCGGTATATTTCGCCCGGAAACCGAGATTGCGCGGGCTGTCGACGAGGTAATAGTCGCGGTCGGGCAGACCGAGGCCGCCCTGGGCATAATAGACCGCATAGCGGCCACTGTCCTTGGCGTCGGCGCTGATGCCGATTTCGAGCGGCGAAGGCATCCCCGGCGCGGCAAACAGCGCCAGCAGGTCATCGCGCGACTTCACCGCGGCAATCTTGTCAAGCCAGGGCCGGGCGGGTGCCAGCCCGCGCGCTTCGATCCCCGCGACATCCATGAAAGCGCCATAGAGCCTGGCGATCCGCGCTTCGGGCGAACCAGCCGGCCACTGGCGCTTTGGCAGGCTTTCCAGAATCTCGCGCAGGCGTGATTCGGAAAGGTCGGTCAGATCGGAAGCATTGCTGATCCGAACTTTGTCGGCAGGCAATTGCGCCGCATCGTTCCACTTGCCGTTGACATAACGGTCGAAATCGTCGCAGGGCCGGGCGTTCGAATCGATATATTGCGTCTGGACACCGAAGCTGCCCCATTCGCCGGTCG
>CAXNKI010000140.1:0-4945 GCA_964202645.1 Alphaproteobacteria bacterium
CAATGGTCGATCCGCGTTTTGAGGATATGTTTACCGTCTGGTCGAACGATGGCGTCGAGGCGCGCTATCTGGTTCACCCTGACTATGCCGAGCGGCTCAGCGCGGTCGAACAGGCCTATGCCGGCAAGAACATCCGCGCGCTGTTCCACGACGGCGACCTGACGATTGCGCTCGAAACCGGCGACATGTTCGAAAGCGGCTCGCTCGATGCCGACGACGACCGCGCTTTGCTGGAGCGCACTATTACCCAGTTCACCGCACTGGCCGAACTTGCTGCAAGGCTCAACGAGCGCGAACGGGCGAGCTTTAACTAAGCCGGCTGCGAAACTCTTCCCAGCCGAATTTCTTCACGCATTCCAGCAGGTCAGTCTCCGAATCCCACAGCCAGATCGATGGCAATGGCACGCCGTTGAAGGTGGTCGTCTTGACCATCGAATAGTGCGCCTGATCGAGGAAGGCGAAGCGCGCACCAGGCTCGGCGGGAACCGGCAGGCGGTAGTCGCCGATGACGTCGCCCGCGAGACACGAAGGGCCGCCGAGACGCACCGCGCCTTGTTGCGCTTCGTCGACCAGTTCACCGTTCAGAGGCAGTTCGCCCAACATGGCGGGGCGATAGGGGGCCTCGATCACATCGGGCATGTGACAGGTCGCTGAAACATCTGTGATGGCGACTGGCATGCCATTCACGTGGCAATCAAGAATGGTACCAACGAGAATACCTGCATCGAGCGCGATGGCCTCGCCGGGTTCGAGATAGACTTCAGCGCCAGTATCTTCCTGCAGGTCGATGAGGAATTCGACCAGTTCGTCGCGCTGGTAATCATCGCGGGTGATGTGGTGGCCGCCGCCGAGGTTGAGCCATTTGAACTCGCCGAAGAAAGGCTCGAGATAATCGAAGGCGACGTCCCAGGTTCGCGCAAGCGGCTCGAAATCCTGCTCGCACAGCGTGTGCATGTGCAGGCCGTCGACGAGGTCGATATGCTCTTGCGTCAGCTGGTCGATCGGAAAGCCAAGGCGCGAGTGCGGAGCGCAGGGGTCATACTTCGGCACTTCGCCCTCAGGGTGCAGCGGATTGATCCGCAGGCCGATGTCGAAATGCTCGCCGCGCGCTCGCGCCGCTTCGATGATCGCCCCGCAGCGGATGATCTGTTGCGGCGAATTGAAAATCACGTGGTCCGACAGGCGCAGTATCTCGTCGAGATCGTCGGGCTTGTAGGCGGCGGAATAAGTCGCGATTTCGCCGTCATAGAATTCGCCCGCCAGCCGCGCTTCCCACAGCCCGGAAGTGCACACCCCGTCCAGATACTCGCCGATAATTGGCGCCACCGACCACATCGAGAAGGCCTTCAGCGCGGCAAGCACCTTGATCCCTGCCCGGTCCCGCACATCAGCGAGAATGGCAAGATTGGCGCGCAGCTTCGCGGCATCGACGACGAAGGCGGGGCTATCGACGCGGTGGAGGTCGAAATGGGCGAAAGCGCCCGGGTCTCCGGCTCTGGTTTCCATCAGAACTCCAGCGGCCCCGCCAGTTCCTTCACCTGCCACGGCAGGCCATGCTGGTTCAGCATGTCCATGAACGGATCGGGGTCCAGTTGCTCGATGTTGAACACACCCTCTCCTGTCCAAGCGCCTGTCATCATCAAGGCCGCGCCGATCATCGCAGGGACGCCGGTGGTGTAGCTGATCGCCTGGTTGCCTGTCTCGGCATAGGCGTCTTCGTGGTCGCAGATGTTGTAGATGTAGAAGGTCTTGTCGCCTGATCCATCGAGCGCCTCGCCAGTGGCGATGTCGCCGATGTTGGTTTTGCCCTTGGTAGTCGGCCCCAGCGTCTCGGGCTTGGGCAGCACGGCGGCGAGGAATTGCAGCGGCACGATCTTCTGGCCCTGGTAGTCGATCGGCTCGATGCCAATCATGCCGACGTTTTTCAGCACGGTAAGGTGGTTGATATAGGCATCGCCGAAGGTCATCCAGAAGCGGCCGCGCTCAAGCTCGGGGATGAATTTCGCGAGGCTTTCCAACTCCTCGTGATACATCAGGTACATGTTCTTGGGGCCGACACCGTCGAAATCGAAGTTCTCGCGGATGGTCAGCGCCGGAGTTTCGACCCACTCGCCGTTGAGCCAGTGCCGCGCGGGCGCGGTCACTTCGCGGATGTTGATCTCGGGGTTGAAATTGGTGGCGAAAGCCTGGCCATGATCGCCGCCGTTGCAATCGAGGATGTCGAGGCGCCGAATGGTCTTCAGCTTGTGCTTCTTGAGCCACATCGCAAAAACGCTGGTCACCCCTGGATCGAAGCCCGAGCCCAGCAGCGCCATCAGGCCCTTCTCGCGGAAACGGTCGTGCAGGTCCCACTGCCACTTGTATTCAAACTTCGCCTCGTGGCGCGGCTCGTAATTGGCGGTGTCGAGGTAATGCGTGCCGGTGGCAAGGCACGCCTCCATGATCGCCAGATCCTGATAAGGCAGAGCCAGATTGACCACCAGTTTGGGGCCGATCTTGCGGATCAGGTCCGACAGCGCAGGCACGTCCTCAGCGTCGATCGAATATGTCGCGACCGTCTGGCCGCAACGCGCCTTGACCGATTCGGCGATGGTATCGCATTTCGACAGAGTGCGGCTGGCGAGGTGAATCTCACCGAAAATGCCGGGGTTGAACGCCATCTTGTGCACCGCGACCGAGCTGACCCCGCCTGCGCCAATCACCAGAACTTTGCCCAACGCGCTTCTCCTTCGGCCATCACAGGTTCGCGCATATAGATCGCTTGTGTGACTTCACAACATGTCGCCGCATCCCCGCAGCACAGCATAGCCCTGTGGATTGCAACTGAACTGTCTCCAAACCGTCACCGCACTGCAAGCTGTCGCGGCTAAGCGCAGCTGAAACTACGGAGAACAAACCGAGATGACGATGCAGAAAGCCATGGCCGGCTCGCGATCTAACCTGATCGAGCACGCAGTTGTCCGCAGCGATGCTGATCGCTCCTCGCGGCTACTCGACAAGGCCTTCGCCTTTGCCTTCCGGCGGCTGGTTTATGCGCAGATCTGGGAAGACCCCGCAGTCGATATGGTCGCGCTCGACATCCAGCCTGACAGCAGACTGGTAACCATCGCCAGCGGCGGCTGCAATGCGCTGTCCTACCTCACCGCAGGCCCGGCTTCGGTCACTGCGGTCGATCTCAACACCGCGCATGTCGCGCTGAACAAGCTGAAGATTGCCGCATTTCGCCACTTGCCGGACTACGAGCACGTCTGCCGCTTCTTTGCCGATGCCGATCATGACTCGAACGTCGAAGTCTATCACCGCTTGCTCGCGCGCCACCTCGACGAGCCGACCCGGCGCTATTGGGAAGGCCGCGACCTGATGGGCCGCCGCCGGATCAAGGGCTTCAGCGAAGGCATCTACAAGCGCGGCCTGCTGGGCAATTTCATCGGCGTCGCGCATCTGCTCGCCAAACTCTACCGCATCGATCTCGGCGAAATCCTGCATGCCGAATCGCTCGAGGAGCAACGCGAGATTTTCGAGACCCGGCTCGCGCCCATCTTCGAGCGGCGCTTCGTGCGCTGGCTCACAGACCAGCCCGCCTCGCTGTTCGGTCTTGGAATTCCGCCGGCGCAATATGACGCGCTTGCCGGCAACGAGCAGATGGCCAATGTCCTGAGGAAGCGCCTTGAGAAGCTGGCCTGCGACTTCAGCGTGAACGACAACTACTTCGCCTGGCAGGCCTTCTCGCGCGGCTATGGCCGGGAACCCGGCCGGCCTCTGCCGCCCTACCTACAGGAAGCCAATTTCGAGATCGTCCGGGATTCGATCGGCCGGATCGAAATGCTCCATGCCAACTACACCGAACATCTCGCAGCGCAGCCACAGGCCTCGCACGACCGCTATCTGCTGCTCGACGCGCAGGACTGGATGGACGACACACAGCTGACCGAGCTTTGGGGGCAAATCCTGCGCACCGCCCGCCCGGGCGCGCGCGTGGTGTTCCGCACTGCGGCCGAGCCCTCGTTGCTGCCAGGCCGGGTGCCGCAGGAAATCCTGAACCGCTGGGACTATGCCGAAGAGGAATCGCGCGCGCACACCGCCGCAGATCGCTCATCGATCTATGGCGGCGTCCATCTTTACAAGTTGCGCGGATGACGCCGGTGCTGCCGCAGGGCGATCATGGCGCACTTATGGACTCGGTCTATCGGGGTCAGCGCCATATCTATGATGCGACGCGCAAATTCTTCCTGTTCGGGCGCGACCGGCTCATCGCACAGCTCGATTGCCGCGAAGGCATGTCGGTGCTCGAACTTGGCTGCGGCGATGCCGCCAGATTCAATTCGCTGGAACTCTTCGAACGAACCCACTTCGACCGGGTGGTGCTTTCCTTTGCGCTGTCGATGATCCCGCAATGGCGGCAGGTAATCACCCAGGCGCTCGACGTGCTGGCGCCGGGTGGCTCGCTCCACATTGTCGATTTCAGCGACAGCAAAGGCCTGCCCATGCCGCTGCGCAAGGCGCTGCTGGCCTGGCTCGATCACTTCCATGTGACGCCCCGGCTCGAACTCGGTGTCGAGGCGCGCGGCCAGGCCGTGCGGCGCGGCTGGCAATGCCAGACGAACAACGGCCCGGCCTGTTATTACCGCCTGGTAAAGGTGACCCAGCCGAGCAATTGATGCCGCGTCGCGGGCGCACAGGTACTGCGCCATTTGCCCCATAGCGCCCGGCCCGCTCCGGGCTTATGGCAGCCTGTCGCTGCGCATTTCCGGCAGCATGCAGTCCGAGGCCGCCGCTATGTCTGAGCCAGATCAGCGGATTCCCACCGCCCAGGGCGTCGCGCGTGCGGCAGCCAAACTCGCCGGGCTCCTGCCCGAGACGCCGCTCTTCGAAGCGCGCATCGGCGGGTCCAGCGTATGGTGCAAGGCCGAGTGCCTGCAACCCGTCGGCGCGTTCAAAATTCGCG
>CAXNKI010000141.1:0-4929 GCA_964202645.1 Alphaproteobacteria bacterium
GACCTCGCCGATCTTCTTGCCGTCCTCGAAATAGCCCAGGCCATAGTCGCCGCGGATGGTAGAGCGGATAGTGCGGCGTTCGTAATGCGCATCACAGCCTTCGACAGCATGGAGCATGCGGGTATTATCCCAGATGACCATGTCGGTTGGCTTCCAGGTGTGCCAGTAGGCGCTGGTGCCCTTGCCCAGCCGGTTGATCGTGTGGCTTGCTTCGTCGAGCAATGCGTCACCTTCGGGGTTCTCGTCATGCTCCATGCCGACCGCCATCCACGGAGCGAAGTGCAATACTTTCTCACCAGTAGCGCGCGTCCAGACCGCCGGATGCATCGCACGCGGAAAAATGGCGACTTCCTTCAGCAGCTGCGGCGTCAGCGCGTTTTCGCTGATCGGTTTGAAATTGACCCCGAAGCGCATTTTCCCAAGCCGCGTATCGAGCGTGTAAATGACATTCCGGCCCTCGAGCTTGTCGCGCAGCTCCTGCGGAAACTGGCGGTATGTCTCGATCCCGTCCATGAAACCAGTGCGGCCGCCTTCGGGCGCATTGATCGGGCAGCGCAAGATGCCCGCATAGTTCAGCTCATCGTTATAGCAGTGATCGAAATGCCAGGGCGAGAACCGGGCGAGCAACTGGCCGTCGATCTCGACGATCCCATCGCCGATGTCGATACCGCCGTTCTTGGGCTTGTAATGCATGTCGATGACGCCCGCCGCTTCGTCTTCTGCGGTGCGCTCGGTGGTCTTGGTCGGGTGATCCTTCAGCGGGCCGAACACCTTGCTGAGTTCGACGTGCATCTTGTTGGTCTGCTCGATATCCTCGAACGCGATCATGCCGCGATCCTCGAACAGCGAACGCAACTTGGCGCGCACGTCTTCGTCGAACACGTTCTCGATCGTAACGCCGCGAACGCGCGCGCCGAAGGAAAGGTCGTCCTCAAGATTGGTGATCTGCAGCTCTGCCACAGGTCTTCTCCCGCGACGCGCTTGACTCGCGTCTATTGAATATCCCTTTCCGATGCCCTTGGCGAATGTCAAGCGGCTCTATAGGCTCGCGCTCACAATGACCCAGAATCACTCTCTCGCTGGCCGGCTGCTGCTGGCCCTGCCCGGCATGGGCGATCCCCGGTTTGACCGTGCGGCAATCGCGATGTTTGTCCACGATCCGGGCGGCGCCTTCGGCATTGATCTGGCGCATCCCTGCGATGACATCAGCTTTCATGACATGCTTGGTGAGCTGGGCATCGATCCGGGCAAGGCCCCCGATTGCCCGGTGCTTCATGGCGGCCCGGTCGAGACAGGGCGCGGCTTCGTGCTTCATTCGCCCGATTGGACAGCTGCGGGAACGCTGGTGGTGCCGCCGCTGGGCGCGCTGACCGCTTCGCCTGATATTCTCGAGGCAATCGCCGCTGGCGAAGGTCCCCGCAGCTGGCTCTTTGCCCTGGGCTATACCGGCTGGGGCCCGGGCCAGCTGGACGGCGAGATGCAGCGCCATGGCTGGCATGCAGCCGAGGGCAGGGCCGCGATCCTGTTCGAGACACCATTGGAGCGTCGCTGGGCGGCGACTTGGCAGGCGGAAGGCATCGACCCGGCGCTGCTTGCCAGCCAGACAGGGAGGGCCTGATGAGCGGACTGGAAGTGCGAGTGCCGCCACTGGCGGTGGAAGAATTCTCCGAGGAGCAGAAGGCGCTGGTCGGCGACTGGACCCACCTGACCTTCAGCCGGGTGCTGGTTCAACATCCCGGTCTATACCGGGTCTTCGTTCCCTACATCGCCGAAGTAATTGCAAAATCCACTTTGCCCGCGCGCGACCGCGAAGTGCTGGTGCTGCGCACGCTGGCACTGGGCAAGGATGTCTACGAGGCGCACCACCACATCCAGATCGCGCACAAGGCAGGGCTCAGCGACGCCGACATCACCATGGTCCGCGCCGGCGATGCCGCCCTCCCCGAGTGGGACCGGCTGCTGGTTCGCGCCGCTGACGAACTGGTGGCAGATCAGCAGATGAGCGATGCCACCTGGGCCGCGCTGGGCGCGCGTTACAGCCAGCCGCAGCAAATGGAAGTCGTCTTCCTGGTCGGCTGCTATAACGTCATGGCGATGTTGACCAACTGCTTCGGAATCGAGATTGAAAACGATCCTGAAACCGAGGAACGGCTCAGGGCATTGCGGCAATATACGTGAGAGGACGAACATGGCACTGATGCATGAGGCGCTGAAACCCCTGATTGGCAGCGAAGTGAAGGCCGATGCCGCCACGCTGCTGGCCGGAACGCACGGTGCCGATTTGCACGACCTGCTGATCGAGCGCGGGGTTTTGCTGTTCCGCGATGTCCATTTGGGCGAGGCAGAACTCAATGCCTTTGCCAAAACACTTGGCCCGCTCGACGACCAGGACGAACAAGCTGGCAATTTCAAGGTGACGATGGACGAGAAGGTCAATCCACTTGCCCTCATCCTCTATGGCACGCGCGCCTGGCACATGGATCGGCTTGATACGGCGTTGCCGCCGTTCGGCACGCTGCTAGCCGCCGTGCGCCTTTCACCCGAAGGCGGCGAGACCGAGTTTTCAAATACCTATGCCGCCTATGATGCATTGTCAGACGAGGACAAGGCGCTCATCGAAAACCTCGAAGTCGAGCACACTACCATGGGCGTTTTCCGCAAGGTGGAATTTCCCGGAGGGATCAACCCCCTCGCCGCGCTGGAAGGACGCTCGCTCGGCACTGCCCGTGTCCAACCGCTGGTCTGGCGGCACAAGTCGGGCCGCAAGTCGCTGGTGCTGGGCTGGACCGCAACAAATGTCGTCGGCATGGACAAAGCCGAAGGCGACGCGCTGATCGCCAGGCTCATCGCGCACGCCGAGCAGCCGCAGTTCTGCTATCGCCACAAGTGGTCGATGGGTGACGTCGTGATGTGGGACAACACGGGCACGATGCACCGCGTCACGCCTTTCGACGTCGAGAGCGGGCGTTATCTCCACCGGGTCACGCTGAAGGGCAAAGAGCCGGTCGCTGCCTAAACGCAGGATTGCGCCTGGCTTCGCGCGGGGATACCCAAGCAGGCGAAAACATTCGTTTGCGAGAGAGGATTCCCATGGCTGAGACACCCCCGCGCTATGTCGCGCCTGCTGCCCGGCTTGCCGATGGCTGGTCGCTTGACCGGCTGACCCCGCCCAGCCGCCTCTATGGCGCAAATGGGATGCGCGCCGGTAAGGACGGCCGGATCTATGTGGCGCAAGTCTGCGGCAGCCAGGTGAGCGCGATAGACCCGGTCAGCGGCGCTATCGAGACGGTCAGCCCGATGGGTGGCGGCATCGTCGGGCCCGATGACCTCGCCTTCGATTCGGACGGCAATCTCTATTGCACCGAGATCACCTCCAATCGGCTCTCGGTGCTTCATCCGGACGGCACCACCCGCGTGCTCAACGGCGATGTGCCGATTGCCAACCCGGTGACCGTCTATCAGGACCGCGTAATCGCCGGCGAGCTGCGCATGGGCGCCAATATCCGCGAATTTGACCGAAACACCGGCGAATCGCGGGTAATCCTGGCCGATGTGCCGATGCCCAATGCTTTCGAGGTCGGACCGGACGGCAAGCTCTATTTCCCTGCACAAGGGGCGAATGAGATCTGGCGCGTCAGCCTTGATGGCGGCCCGGCGGAAGTAGTGGCGAAAGACCTCGGCGTTCCTGATTCGGTAAAGTTCGATGCCCAGGGCTTCATCATCTCGACACAGGTCGGCTCTGGCCAGGTACTTCGGATCGACCCACGCAATGGCAGCCGCGAAGTGCTTGCGGACCTCTCCCCCGGGCTCGACAACTGCGTGTTCATCGGCGAGCGGCTGTTCGTCAGCCATATCACCGGCGCCATTTTCGAGCTGTTTGGCGGCGGCAAGTGGAAGCCGTTCATCGAAGCAGGCTTTCAGTGGCCGATGGGACTCTGCGTAAACGACGGCGGCACGGTGACGATCGCTGATGGCATGTTCGCCTATGCCATTCCGCATGGCGGCGCGCGCCAGCAGATTGGCACGCTGTTCTTGGGCAACTATCCTGGCTTCCTGCGCGGCCTCGCCAGCGCAGGCGGCGAGCAATTGCTGGCGACCACGGCCAACGGCACGGTGGCGCGCTGGACACCGGGCAGCGAGCCTGAGCTTCTTGGTGCTGGCTTCGACCGTCTGATGGGCGTGGCGCCCTCGGCAGGCGGCGGCGCGGTATTCGCAGACTTTGACACGGGCCGGGTGATGCTGGCCGAAAATGGCGAAGTGACCGAACTGGCGAGCGGGCTCGACAAGCCGATGGGCGTCGCCGTCGCAGCGGACGGCACGGTTTTCGTTGCAGAAGCGGGCGCGGGCCGCGTCTCGAAGATAGTCGGCGGCAGAGCCGAAACGGTGCTTGACGGTCTGGGCAGGCCGGAAGGCGTGGCGATTGCCAATGGCACGCTCTACGTGCTCGATGCCGCGGGCAAAGAAGTGGTGTCGAGCGACCTTTCTGGCGGCGCACGCCAGACCATTGCTGCGCTGCTTCCGGTCGGCGCTCCTCCGGGCGTGGTTATGAAGCCGCTGGGCGGCGTTGGCGACATGTGCGGACCGATGACTTCGTTCGCGGGGCTTGCGGCAGGCGCGGACGGGACGCTGTATGTGTCGGCCGATGCAGAAGGATCGGTGTTGGCGCTGCGCCCGGGCGATTAATCCCGCCCACTGCTTGCGGCGGCCAGTGAAACGAGACATCCTTGTTTTCTGACCGGCGGAGGGAGAACGCCATGGCCAAGATCGAAACCATCGAACGACTCACCGAGATCGTTCCCGATCCCAGCGCCATCGCCGCGGCCAAAGTGCTCGACCATCTTGACGATCAGGCGCTTGCCTTCATCGCCCGCAGCCCGTTCTTGATCATGGCGACCGAGAACGCGACCGGCATCGACCTCAGCCCTAAGG
>CAXNKI010000142.1:0-4927 GCA_964202645.1 Alphaproteobacteria bacterium
CGGGTCACCCCGCGCTCTGCCAGTCCGGTCACCAGTCGTCCATCTTCGCCAAGGCTGGCGGTCAGCGCATCCGGAAGCAGTTCGATCGCGCCGTCGATGATGATCAATGTATAGGTTGCCGACTTGCGCAAGGCCTTCGCCTGATCAGGCGTGACAGCATCGAGAGAGCCCACCAGCGGCCGCAACAGTGCGGCGAGATAGCCCTCGCCATCGCCCACGAGCAGCGCGCGGTCGTCGCCCACCGGCTCTGCGGCGGAGAGCATGCGGCCGTGGACCAGCGGCGCGGCCAGCATCTTGCCGTCGCCAAGTGCAATGGCGCGGTCGATATAGGCAGCGTCGCGTGCGGCTTGCGGCACATAATCCTCACGCGCGACGCGGGCGAACGCGCTGAGTACCCAAGGCTCGTTTACGCCGCTGGTGCGCAGCTGGCTGTCGATCATTGCGCGCCGGGCGGCTCCGTAGTCGGACGCCGGGCGCTGAGCAGTCATGGTCATTGCCGAATCCTTTGTCTTCCGGCCTATTGCACTGGCCAGCGCCCGGCACAATTGGCAAAGTTGTCTTAAGTCTGTCGCAGCCGCACATGGATGCGGCTTTTCGCCAATTGGCTAATAGCGAATCAGGCACTATGGGGCCAGCGGCGCGGGAGTGTTTTGCCCGCAGCAGGAGAGCAATCATGGCCGACATGGTGACCATCCGTGAGGACGATCTGATCGAAAGCGTCGCCGATGCGCTGCAATTCATCAGTTACTACCATCCGATGGACTATATCCGCGCGCTGGGCGAGGCCTATGAGGCCGAGCAAGGCCCGGCGGCCAAGGATGCAATTGCCCAGATCCTGACCAACAGCCGCATGTGCGCTGAAGGCCACCGGCCGATCTGCCAGGACACCGGGATCGTCAATGTCTTCGTCGAATGGGGGCAGGACTGCCGACTGGAATCGGATCGCAGCTTGCAGGACGTGGTCGATGACGGCGTGCGCCGGGGCTATCTCAACCCGCAAAACAAGCTGCGCGCCTCGGTGCTGGCGGATCCCGCTTTCACCCGCCGCAACACCCGCGACAACACGCCGTGCGTGCTGCATGTCTCGATGGTTCCCGGAAACAAGGTCTCGGTCGATGTCGCGGCCAAGGGCGGCGGCTCGGAAAACAAGAGCAAGTTCAAGATGATGAACCCAAGCGACAATATCGTCGAATGGGTGCTCGAAATGCTGCCCCAGATGGGGGCGGGCTGGTGCCCGCCGGGCATGCTCGGCATCGGCATTGGCGGCACGGCGGAGCACTGCATGGTGCTCGCCAAGCAGAGCCTGATGGAGCCGATCGACATGGGCCAGCTCAAGGCAAGGGGCGCGCAGAACGATATTGAGGCGATGCGGATCGAGATTTTCGACAAGGTCAACGCACTGGGCATCGGCGCGCAAGGGTTGGGCGGGCTCTCGACCATTCTTGACGTCAAGATTCTGGATTGGCCGTGCCATGCCGCCGGCAAGCCGGTCGCGATGATTCCCAATTGCGCCGCCACCCGCCATGCCCACTTCACCCTCGATGGCTCAGGGCCAACATTCCTTGAAACGCCAAAGCTCGATGACTGGCCCAAAGTGCACTGGGCGCCCGACAAGGCGGCGAAGAAGGTCAATCTCGACACGCTCACGCAAGCCGAAGTGTGCAGCTGGAAGCAGGGCGACCGGCTGTTGCTTAACGGCAAGATGCTCACCGGCCGCGATGCGGCGCACAAGCGCATCCAGGACATGCTGGCCAAGGGCGAAGAGCTACCGGTGGATTTCAAGAACCGCGCGATCTACTACGTCGGCCCTGTCGATCCGGTGATGGGCGAAGTAATGGGCCCGGCCGGGCCGACCACCGCGACCCGCATGGACAAGTTCACCGACATGATGCTCGATCTCGGGTTGCTGGTGATGATCGGCAAGGCCGAACGCGGCCAGGGCGCGACCGAAGTCATTGCCAAACACAAGGTCGCTTATCTGATGGCGGTGGGCGGCGCGGCCTATCTGGTGGCGCGGGCGATTCGCGAGGCGAAAGTGGTTGCTTTCGAGGATCTGGGCATGGAGGCGATCTACGAATTCACCGTGGAAGACATGCCTGTGACTGTCGCGGTCGATGCCGAAGGCAACAATGTCCACCAGATCGCACCACTGGTGTGGAAGGAAAAGATTGCGCGTGAGGGCCTGCTCGCCTGACGCGCGGAGCAAGGGCTGATCGACCGGGGGCCGATACGGCCCGACGAAGCTTCTGGCGGTAAGGGGCCCAGCGGGGCTATTGCACCTGGTGTGACCAGTCCTGCCGATCCTGCCGGGCGGCTCAGCCCGCGCCTCGTCGTCGCTTCGATCGTCGGGCTTTGGTTGTGCTATTTCGTGCTCGTCTCGGCGCGCAGTGCGGTGATGGGATTTCCGACCGACTGGCCGATGGTTTCACGTCGGGTGATCGTGACCGCCGCATCGATGGCGGTCACGGCGTTGCTCTGGCCGGTGCTGCACTGGCTGCGCCACCGTGAATTATGGATAAAAGCGGTGGCAGTGATGCTCGCGGCATTGCCGGTGGCGTTGCTGCTTGCCGCGATCAACGCCCGGGTTTTTGCCGATATCCAGGCGCAAAGCTACAGCCAGCTGGCCAAGGACCGGAACATCAACATCCGCCGCGACCAGGCCGGGAATGTGCTGGTCGATATCGGCGATCCCGCATTGCCGGCCACTGTGCGTGAAGCGCCGGACCGCAAGGCCGGGACGGTGGTCAGCCGTTCAGTCATCATGATCCGCGCGCAGGAGAATGACGAAACCGTCTGGCAGCAGCTGACCGAAGTGGCGCTTGGCCGCTAGTTCATCTTGCTGGCCTGGGCGGCACTCTATCTGGCCTTGGCGAGTGCGAAGCAGGCACGCCTCGCCGAGCGGCGCGAGGGCGAATATCGCCGCGCGGCCAAGGCCGCCGAACTGCGCTCGCTGCGCTACCAGATCAATCCGCACTTTCTGTTCAACACGCTCAACTCGCTCTCGGCGCTGGTGATGACGGGGCGCGCGGATGCCGCCGAACGGATGATCCAGACGCTTTCGACTTTCTATCGCCGCAGCCTGGCGGAGGAGCCTACTGCCGATCACACTCTGGCCGAAGAGGTGGAATTGCAGGGGCTCTATCTAGATATCGAGAAAGTGAGGTTTCCCGACCGGCTGATCACCCGGTTCTCCATTCCCGATGCGCTGAAGGGGTGTCTGGTGCCGGGTATGATACTGCAACCGCTGGTGGAAAATTCGGTCAAATACGCCGTCGCTCCAAACCGCCGGGCAGTCACCATCGCGATTTCCGCACGCGAGGAATCGGGCAGGCTGGTGGTGACAGTTGCCGATGATGGTCCGGTCAATGGCGACGGCCCGGGACTTGGCGATAGCGTCAGCGGCGGCACCGGCATTGGTCTCGCCAATGTGCGTGACCGGCTGCAGGCCCGCTTCGGCGGCGAGGCGACCATAGCCAGCGGGGTGGACAAGACCGGCTATAGTACGCAGCTGCGCCTGCCGATGGTGCGCGCCCATGGTTGAACCGCTGCGCACGCTGATTGTCGATGACGAGCCGCTAGCGGTCGAACGGCTGCAGATTGTCTGTGCAGGGCTGGCGGGGCTGACAGTTGTCGGCACCCCGAGTGACGGCGCTGCGGCACTGGCCTTGGCCGAGGCGCTGCGCCCCGACCTGCTGCTGCTCGATCTCACCATGCCGGAAATGGACGGCCTGTCGGTAGTTCGCGCGCTGGTGCGCCTGGCCGATCCGCCCGCAACGATTTTCGTCACCGCGCACGATGGCTTCGCGGTCGAAGCCTTCGATCTCGACGCGGTCGATTATGTGCTCAAGCCGGTTGCGCCCGAGCGACTGCAGCGGGCGATTGACCGGGCCATGGCGCGGCGCGGCGCAAGGGCGAGGGCCGAAGATCGCTGGCTGACCGAGTTCTGGGTGCCTCACCGCTCCGAGCTGCTGCGCATCGCGGCCAGCACGATTGACCGTATTACTGCCGAGCGCGACTATGTGCGCCTGCATGTCGGAGATGCCAGCTATCTGCTGCTCCAGACAATTGCCGGGCTTGAGGCGCGGCTCGATCCCGAGCGCTTTATCCGTCTGCACCGTTCGGCCATCCTGCCACGAAATCGCATCGCTGGCCTGCGCCACGAAGGCCTTGGCGTCTGGTCTGCGGAGTTGATCGACGGCCAGTCGCTGCGCATCGGCAAGACCTATCTGGCGCGCGCCAAGGCGATGGCAGGAAGATAGGTAGGTGCAATGCACCGCCCAGCGGCTATGATGGCCGGCAGACCATGCTCCTAGTCATCACCTTCATTCTCGGCATAGCCAATTTCACCATGCACAAGGCGGTGCTGGAAAGCGGCCATCCTCTGCTCGGCCAGATTCCGTGGCTATACAGTTCGCTGGGTGGCCGCTTCAGCCTGGTGGTTGAGTTCTTCATGCTGCTCGGCTCGATGCTTTACATTTCCGGAGGCTCGCCCGGATGGATCTGGGGCTATGTGGCCTACAGCGCGCTGAACGCGGTTTCGGCCTGGCTGATCCTGACGGGAAGGGCCTGAACCCGTCCGGTCCTGCCTTTGCCTTCTGGCTCCACCCGGGCGTGCGCCGCCCGGTCAGCGGCTGGAACTGCCGCGGGCCGTGCGGTTATTGATGCGAGCCATGATCTGGCGGCGAACATCTGCCATGCATTCGGCACGGTCGCCGTCTAATGAAATGCGCGATCCGGTAATCGCCTCCTCCGGGCACGCCTGCCGCATCACGGCGTCGATGCGCTTCTCCAGCTCGGCCCGGCCTGCTTCACTTGAAAGGTCGAGATCGTTATAGCGGAACGCCGCGCTTGCGGCATCCGCGCCAGAGCTCAGGCCGAACGCCAGTAGCGCCAAGCCCAGGATGAAAGGGGTTTTTGTGATCATTGC
>CAXNKI010000143.1:0-4926 GCA_964202645.1 Alphaproteobacteria bacterium
AGAACATGGGCGAAGGCCCCCCGGTCCAGCGCACTTGCGCCGCAGCCGACCGCACCGGCCACGCCATGCTCCACGCGCTCTATCAGCAGAGCCTGAAGTATGCGGCGGACTTCTTCATCGAATACTTCGCCATCGACCTCATCATGGACAATGGCAAATGCGTCGGCGTTATCGCGCTGTGCATGGATGATGGCACGATCCACCGCTTCCGCGCCAAGGGCGTCGTGCTGGCGACCGGCGGCTATGGCCGCGCTTATTACACCGCTACATCGGCCCACACCTGCACCGGCGACGGCGGCGGCATGGTGCTGCGCGCGGGGCTGCCCTTGCAGGACATGGAATTCATCCAGTTCCACCCGACCGGCATCTATGGCGCCGGCGTGCTGATCACCGAAGGCGCGCGCGGCGAGGGCGGTTATCTGACCAACTCCGAAGGCGAGCGCTTCATGGAGCGCTATGCGCCCAGCGCGAAAGACCTCGCCAGCCGCGACGTTGTCAGCCGCTCGATGGCGCTCGAAATGCGCGAAGGGCGCGGCGTTGGTCCGGAGAAGGACCACATCTTCCTCCACCTCGATCACATCGATCCCGATGTTCTGGCGCAGCGCCTGCCCGGCATCACCGAGAGCGGCAAGATCTTCGCGGGCGTTGACCTGACGCGCCAACCGCTGCCGGTCTGCCCGACAGTGCACTATAACATGGGCGGCATCCCAACGAATTATCACGGCGAAGTGATGACCATCGGCGCGGACGGCAACCCCGAAACTGTCGTGCCCGGCCTGTTTGCCGTCGGCGAGGCGGCCTGCGTTTCGGTCCACGGTGCGAACCGCCTCGGCTCGAACTCGCTGATCGATCTGGTCGTCTTCGGCCGCGCTACCGGCCACCGCCTGCGCGACACGATCAAGCCCGGCGAGAGCTTCGAGGAACTGCCCAAGGACTCAGCGGACTTCTCGCTGACCCGGCTCGATCACTTCCGTAATGCCAAGGGCGGCTCGCCCACCGCAGAAGTCCGCCTCGAAATGCAGCGCACCATGACCAAGGGCTGCGCCGTGTTCCGCGACGAGGCGTTGATGGCCGAAGGCAAGGCGAACCTCGCCAAGACTTACGAGCGGATGCAGGACATCCACGTCACGGATCGTGGCCTGATCTGGAACAGCGACCTCGTCGAGACGATGGAACTCGACAACCTGATCTCACAGGCCAGCGTCACCATTCACGGCGCCCACAACCGCAAGGAATCACGCGGCGCCCATGCCCACGAGGATTTCCCCGAGCGTGACGACAAGAACTGGATGAAGCACACTGCCGCCTGGTTCGAAGGCTGGGGCGGCAAGGGCGGCGCAGTCAAGATCGACTACCGCCCCGTGCACGAGTTCACGCTGACGGACGATGTGGAGTATATTGCGCCGAAGAAGCGGGTTTATTGATGAGAACTTTGATCCGGACGATCCTAGTAGTTTGTGCACTTTTGTTTGGAAGCTTTGCCCAAGCTGCAACAGAAAAAGATAATGTTAGTTTAGGAAAAATCCAGATCCGATTATTTTACAAGGAAACGGGAAGGCTTTCAGAAGATCTCTTTTCTCGTCAGGAGCCATTTGTATTTTTCAACACTATTATTGGTGAAGGAGATGCAGAAGAGGCTGCTGATGATCTCTTGATCAGCATAGTGCTCGATTCAGGCAAATGGGAAGCTGACAATCAGAAGTTTTTGAACGAACCCGTGACGTTGATTGCAAAAAGTGCAGATGGCAAAATTATCGCTCAAAGGCGCTTTGCTTCAGTGCTGACATCACATGATGGCCGAGAGACCAAGGCGCTGTGGTTGCAAGATGCAACCTGCATGGGCGATGTGACAATCACTGCAAGTTTTCGCAATCAACTGCAGAGAGCTCAAATTTCAATGGGATGTGGTGAGTGAACGTGCCTGTAAAATCCTCCAAAGCCTCTCGTCTAAGTCCTCCCAATCATCCCGATTTCGCTAATAAGCGCTACGGTTCCCAAAACCCTTGGCGCCTTTGCGCCTTGGCGTGAATCAATCCCGTGGCCGCTCCCGCCAAACTCGCCATAAAGATTTCTCACGCCATGGCGCAAAGGCGCCAAGGAAGGTCGCAAAAGGCCGATCCGATCTGAGTTACGGTGACATGAGTTACGGTGACAGGTGCAACAACCCCTAATTAGCCCACACCAAATTCACCCCAGCCACAGCTCCACATCGCTAGCCCCGTGCAGCACCCGCACAATTTCGATCCGCTCCTCCAGCACCAGATAGAACACCGCATGCCGCCCGCAGTTCATCCGGTGCAGGCCAGGGCGGCTGGCGAACTCGGGAAAGCGTAGCGGAAATTCGCACAGTGATTTGATGTCGTCGCGCAACTGCGCCGCGTATTTCGCGGCTTGCGCATCTCCCCAGCGTTCGCGGGTGGTGCGCGCGATGCGCCGCATGTCAGCCGATGCCGCCGTGCGGAATTTGAGCTGCATCACTGCTTGCCGAATTCGGCGTCGTACCATGCGTCGATGTCGAAACTCTCATCGATCTTGCTGGCCAGTCCCGCGTCAATCGCTTCGAGCAGCTTTGACTTGAACGCCGCACGCTCCTCATGCAGTCTAAGCGCATCGCGGATGACTTCGCTGGTTGAGCCATATTCGCCCGAAGCAACCTTGCTGCGGGCATAGTCAGCGAAGTGGTCGCCGAGCGAGATCGAGGTGTTCTTGGCTGCCATCGCCCTGCTATACCAAAATTTGGTAACATTGGCAATCTGGCTTCGATCTGGCCTAAGTCTCGCCAAACAACCACCGGATGCCAGCTCCATGCCTGATACCGCCCCCCGCCAGCTACCGCTCGAAGTCGCGCGCGAAACCTTTGTCATCCGCGCGGTCACGCCTTCCGTCGCGGGTACTTTCACCAATCTGAACTCCATGGTGATCCTCAGCCCCGAGCCGGTGCTGGTCGATACCGGCATGGGCATCCACCGCGAAACATGGTTCGCGGACGTGTTTTCGCTGGTCGCGCCCGAGGACGTGCGCTGGATATTCGTCAGCCACTTGGACACCGATCATTCGGGCAATCTGGTCGAGGCCATGGCGCGTTGCCCCTCTGCCATGATGGTCACCAGCCAGGGCGAGGCCTATCGTGCCGGGGCATCGCTGGGCATTGCGGCGGAGCGCATGCGCATACTGGGCGCGGACGAAGCATTCGATGTCGGCGACCGGGTGCTGCGCGCATCGCGCCCGCCGGTCTATGACAGTCCTTATACCCGCACGCTGTTCGATCCGGCCACCGGCGTCTATTACGCCACTGACGCCTTCTGCGCGCCGATGCCCGAGGGGCTGGTCGACTGGTCAGATGACATTGCGCCGGCGCTGTGGGCCAAGGGCATGGCGAGCTTCCACCACCACACCGTCTGCCCGTGGATCGCCATGGCCGATCCCGCCCGGTTCCGCGCCGAGGTGGACCGGGTGGCGGCGCTCGATCCCGCGGTAATCGTCAGTGCCCATGCCCCGCCGATCGGCAAGGCAGCGGTTCCCCGCGCGCTGGCGCAGCTGGCGAGCCTGCCGACGACTGTGCCTGTGCCGCTGGAGCAGGCCGGGGCGGGCTAAGGGTTGCTCTCCGTATCCGTCCGCCATGATGCATCGACAGAGTCCCGACAGGCGACGTGCCGGGAAGCGCTGGGCCGCGCCGCCAGAGCCAACATTTTCCAGCCCGCTCAGCGCCTCACTGCCGGTCTGCGGACCTGCGTGGTTATGGGCTGGCTCAATCTTGATCCGGCCCGGCGGCGGCGTTCGCCGGGGCCATTGGCATGAAGGCCATGATCAGCGAGCCGCAGGCCACCATCGGCATCAGGATCATCAGCAGCGCATTGTAGGTTTGGAAGCGATCGAAACTCATTCCCGAAAGCAAGGGTCCCATGCTTCCGCTGACCGCGATGAACGAAGTGAACACGGCGAAAGTGGAGGCGAACTTGCGCACGCCGAAACGCCGCGCCGCGACAAATGCGATCACATCGCCCTCCGCGCCCGAGGAAAAGCCCAGCAGCAGGCAGCCCGCTAGTGCCATTGCGGTCGAGCCATCGGCAAAGATCAACAGCGCGGCGGCCGGTATCGGTACCAGGAAGGCGCACACCGCCAGCGGCCGGGTGGGCAGCCGGTCAAGCAGGTAGCCCAGCACGAATCGCCCGGTAATTGCCGCAAGGCCGATGGCACTGGCCAGGCCCGCCGCCTCTGCAAGTCCGAAACCCTTGGTCTTGAGCACTGGTACCATGGTCATCACCACCGCGTTGGTGGCGCAAGTGAAGAGGCCGCCCGCCACAATGAGGCCGTGCAGCGACGGATTGGCGAGGGTCTTGAGATAGCTAGCGCGCTCCTCCCGGGGGGCCGTGGCGGCAGTTGCGGTGACCAGCGGATCGCGGAAGAACAGGAAGGTCAGCGGCAGGGCCACCACCGCCCAGCTCAGGCCTAGCGCCACATAAGTCAGCCGCCAGCCCAGTTCGGAAAGGTAGAAGGCCGCAAGCAAGGGCCAGATCACGCTGCCCAGCCCGACGCCCGCCAGCGTGACTGCCAGCGCCAGCCCGCGCGAGGCCTGAAACCAGCCGACCACCGAGGCAATCCAGATCGGCTGATTGATCAGCCCCTGCGCCACGGCAAACAGCAGACCCAGCGCCCACCACTGCCAGATCGGCTGCCCCACCGTGCCCAGCAGGGCGAGGCAGGCCACGAAAGGGACAATGCCGATCAGAGCGATGCGGCGTGGGCCAAAGCGGTCCGCCAGCAACCCGACCGTCGGCAGGATCACCAGCCCGGCCAGCATCTGCAAAAGGAAGGCCGAGGCGAATTCGGTGCGGCTCCAGCCCAGTTCAGCGGTGACCGGTTCAAGCAGCACACCGCTGGAATATGCAAAGATCGCGCAGCCCGACATGCCTAGCATCGAGACGA
>CAXNKI010000144.1:0-4912 GCA_964202645.1 Alphaproteobacteria bacterium
ATCATTGCTACAATGACGAACTAAACCGCGCCGGCGTGCTGCGCTCGGTAGAGCGGGTTGAAGAGGGCGGCCTCACGGGGTTTACCGATGGCATCGCGCTTTATCAGGCGCTGCCCCGCGAATTGATCGCCCGAATAGAGGGCAGGGAAGTGCTCTACACCCTATGCACCCAGTATGACGAACTGCGCTTCGGCAAGCCGGCGCAATACCGGATGATCGAACCCAAGCCGAGCTCGGCAGATTTCAAAGCCCAGGCCGCAGCAATGTCGCGCGCAATCCATCCGGCTGTGTGGGCCCGGCCGACCGGCGAAAAAGTGCTCCACGTCTCAAGCTATATGGCACAGGGACTTGTCGGCGAGGAGAACGCCGAGGGCAACGCCCTGCTCGAAGCGGTCTGCCAGGCGATCAATCAGAAGGCCGCAAAATGCAGCTATCACCACAAGTGGCGCGAGGGCGACATGGTGATCTGGGATAATCTGCGCATGTTGCACTGCGTCTCGGGCAACAGGCCGGAAGATTCCCGGCTGATGTACCGCACCACGATCAAGGGCGATTATGGGTTCGGACGCTGGGAAAAGCCCGCCCAAGCCGGAGTGGCCGCAGACGCGATGGCATGAGCGGTCCTGACAAAAAGATAACTGGGAGATTGAAGTGGCAAGAATCGAAGTCGGCGGACTGCAGCTCGACTACGAGCTGATCGGCGACGAGGGCGCACCGCCGCTGGTGCTGACCCCCGGCGGGCGCTATCCGCGTGATACTGCCGGGGTGCCGGAACTCGGCCGGATTTTCGCGGATAACGGCTACCGCGTGCTGCTCTGGGACCGACCCGGCTGCGGCGCTTCAGACATCGGCTTCACTGCACCCACCGAATCCGTGATGAATGCCGAGGCACTGGTCGGGTTGGTCACGGCGCTTGGCCTCAAGGACATCACGCTGGTTGGCGGCTCTGCCGGATCGCGCATTTCGCTGATGGCAGGCATCCGCATGCCGCAGAACGTCAGCAAGATCGCTGCTTGGTGGTTCAGCGGGGGGCCGATCGGGCTCGCTGGTCTCGCCTGGTTCTATTGCGGCGATCAGGTCGCGGCGGCGTCGAAAGGCGGCATGGAAGCTGTGGCTGCTCTGCCCAGTTGGGCCGATCAGACCGCCCGCAATCCCCGCATCCGGGACATTCTGCTGCGGCAGAATCCCGACGAATTCATCGCTGTCATGCAGAAATGGGCCGCTGCCTTCAATTACCGCGACGACACGCCAATGCCGGGGATCCTGCCCGCAGACTTCGCCAAGCTGACCATGCCAGTGCTGCTGTTCCGCAGCGGCAAGAGCGACATGGCGCACACCCGCCGCACCTCGGAATGGGTGCACGAATTGATCCCGGGCTCGATCCTCGCGGAGCCACCATGGGGCGATCAGGAGTGGAACTATGTTTCCACTTTTCCCAATGACGTCGCCGCTCGCCGCGGTCGCTTCGAACGCTGGCCGCTGATGGCGCCGCCGGTGCTTGAATTTCTGAAAGGATAATTGTCATGGCCTTCGATGCAGACCTCGAAAAGCGTATCCGCGACCAGCTTGACCGGGACGAAATTAAGCGGGTGATGATGCGTTATGCGCGCGGGCTCGACCGGCTCGACTTCGAACTCGCCCGCTCTTGCTACTGGGACGATGCGATCGAGGACCACGGCAGCTATGTCGGCCAGCCCGACGATTTCATTCATTGGGCCGATTCAACCACGCTGGCCTTCGAATCGACCCAGCACGGTATCCTGAACCACAGTTGCGACCTGCAAGGCGATGATGCCTATTGCGAAACCTATTATCTGTTCACCAGCAAGGCCGCAGTCGCACCGCACCTGATGTCGACCGGGCGCTATGTTGATCATTTTCAGAAGCGCGCCGGAAAATCAGGCCCCGAATGGCGGATCGCCAACCGGGTCTGCATCATCGAGGCGCAATACGAATTGGATGACTACGTGCTGAGCCGCATGGCGCCGCCGTCCTACACCGACGACGAGCCCTGCCAGGCCGCGCGGGACCGCAGCGATGTTTCTTATCACCGCCCACCGGTGCCACGGCGGCCGAAGAAGAGCTGATACAAACTGCGTATTGTAAGTTGCGGCGGCCGGCGTCAAAATGTCGCTGACTGCTTCCGGAGTGATTTGTCATGCGTCTGCCATTTGCCTTTGCTGCCCTGCTCGCCCTTGGCCTCACCGCTTGCGGCAATCCCGACACGCCCGCAGGCCGCGCCGCCGATGCGCGGCATGAGAATTTCGAGGCGATCGGCGATGCGGCCAAGGCAGTGGCGGATCAGCTCAAGGAGGCCAAGCCGGATGTCGCCAAGATCCAGTCTGCTGCAGCGACGATCAACGGCTTTGCTCCCAAGGTGGAAAGCTGGTTCCCGGCTGGCAGCGGGCCGGCAGACGGGATCAAGACCGACGCACTGCAGGCAATCTGGGAGAAGCCGGCTGAATTCAAGGCCGAGACTGACAAGTTTGTCGCCGAAGCCGCAAAATTCGAGGCGCTTGCCCAGGCAGGCGATGTAGCTGCGATCGGCGAAGGCATGAAGGCGCTGGGTGGCAGCTGCAAGAGCTGCCACGACAAGTTCCGCGAAGCGGAGTGATCTAGCGCTCAGATTGTCCCGGTCGCCTTGCCCGCGCGCTCGAACATGCCGAGGATGGTCTGCACCTGCTCGGGCGAATGTTCCGCACAGAGCGAGCAGCGCAGCAGGGTCATACCGGCGGGTGTCGCCGGGGGCCTGGCGAGATTGACGTAAAGCCCCTCGTGCAGCAGCGCCTCCCACATCGCCGCGCCGCGCTCCAGATCAGGCAGGATCACCGCAATGATCGCGCTCTGCGGGGTCTCGGTGCCCAGCTGAAAGCCCAGGTCTTTCAGGCCCTTGTGCAGCGTGCGTGAATTCTCCCAGAGGTGCGCGCGCTTGTTATGGCCGTGCATCAGCTTACGGATCGACGTTGCTGCCGTGGCGACCACCGAAGGCGGCAGGCTGGCGGTGAACACATAGGGGCGGCAGACGAGCCGCAGGATCTCGAACTTCGGGTGGTTGGACACGCAGAAGCCGCCAACCGTGCCGACGCTCTTCGAAAACGTACCGATGACGAAATCGACATCATCCAGCACGCCCTGCTCTTCCGCCACGCCGCGCCCGTTGGGCCCGATGAAACCCATCGAGTGCGCCTCGTCGACCAGCACCATCGCGCCATGTTTCTTGGCGACCGCGATCATTTCCTTCAGCGGCGCAATGTCGCCCAGCATCGAATAGACGCCCTCGAGGATCACCAGTTTGCCAGCGCCTTCGGGAATGCGCCCCAGCCGCTTGTCCATCGCCTCGATGTCGTTGTGCTTGAAGGGCACCACTTCGGCGTCCCCAAGCTTGCAGCCGTCCCAGATCGAGGCGTGGCTGTCGATGTCGAGGACGATGTAATCGCCCTTGCCGGCCATCGTGCTGATGATGCCGAGGTTGGCCTGATAGCCGGTCGAGAAGACCATGGCATGGTCCATCCCGTAAAACTCTTTCAGCGCTTCCTCGACGGCCTTGTGGCCCGCATAGGTGCCATTGAGCACCCGGCTGCCGGTGGTGCCCGCGCCAAACTCGTCGAGCGCCTGCTTGCCTGCCGCGATCACGTCGGGATCGAAAGTCATCCCCATGTAGTTGTAGGTGCCGAGCAGGATCGTCTCGCGGCCGTTGCAGATCGCCCGGGTGGGCGAGAGCACTTTTTCCATCACGAGAGAGAACGGATCCTCGCCGCCGGCGGCGAGCAGGCCTTCGCGCAAGTCGATGATCGGCTGGAACTTGTCGAACAGGTCACTCATCTGGATACTAATCCTGCAATTTCACCACGGCATCGATCAGCTGGCCGTAATTCTCGATTTCGGCCTGCTGGTTCATCGAGATGATGATGTCGAATTCGTCTTCGACCGCGGCGACGAAATCCATGACGGTCAGGCTGTCGAACTCCAGATCGCCTGCAAAAGTCGTGGCATCGGCGATGGCGACGCCCTTCTTGTTGAACGGCGCGATGATCGCGGCGATGCGGGTTTCGGTGGCGGCGCGGTCCATTGGTTCATGCTCCTGCATTCAGGTGCGGCACATGGCCGCAGAATGCGGCGCAAAAGCGGCGCGGGCGCCCGCTGTCAAGTCGCGGATCGGGGTGACTAAATTTGGGGGAAGCCGCGCGCATTTGAAATCGGCTACAAGATACTGAAATATATTCGTAAATGTGCAATTTTGTCTTGGCCATCTTTACTATTTTTGCACATGTGCAGCATCGCCAAGTTGGTTTTGCCAAAAGTCGCCCGGCGCCAGATGCAACAAAACCCGCGGCCTTCGGGGCAGCGGGTTCGGAAGGGGAGGGTTCACGGGTTCAAGGAGCGCGGGCGGCAATGTCCCGATGCGGCGAGTGTGGCACGGTCGGTGCGCTGTAGGAAAGCGACTTGTGCCGGGCGGGGAGTTTGGGGGTTCTTGCACCTGTCAACGCAGCACCAAATCATTCCGAGGGGAAACGCATCGCTTCGCAGCCGCCTGGCGGCACGTTGCCTGCAAAGGCCGAACGCACCCACGGGATCGAGTCGACCTGGCTGCGCATCACTGTCGATGCGTGCGTCTCACCGGGATAGGAGCGGACCGTGAAATTCGAACCTAGTGCGCATGCGCGCTTTGCCCCTTCGAATGCGCCTTGTGGCGAAGTCTGCGTATCTTTCTCTCCAATGCCCAGGAAAACCGGAACCTTGAATGCCAATGGCGGATAGGCGCGATACGCCCCAGCGCGGAGCTCCATCGGGGTCGGATCCGAGGAGAACAGCGACTTGGTCACTGGTCTGTCCTTCATGAACTGGGCCATGCCGCCAGACCCGCAACTCGTCCTGAAGCCTTCGTACACGGCCTTGCCAGCAGGCGTGAGGA
>CAXNKI010000145.1:0-4887 GCA_964202645.1 Alphaproteobacteria bacterium
CCTTCAGCCAGATGAAATAGTCCCGCTTGATCCGGACGTTTGCGGCATTGTGTTTTGCCATGGTCTGTCAGTCCTTTTGCTTGTCACAGTTCAGGGAAGCGGGCGTGCGCTCAACTATGCTTGCGCCTGCCTCCCTGATTTGAACGTCAAGACCGGGCATGATCGCGGGGATCGCGGCCAATGCGGCGCGGCGGTGCATCATAGTGCCGCAGGCCTCGCAAAGCGCGCGCAGGTTGCCCGTGGTGGTATTCTGGCGGGTCGCTTCGATCATGCCCAAGGCGGGCGCACGCGGCTGGCGGCACTTGAAGCAATAAAGCGTTCCGGGCGGGCAGGGACGCTTCGCCGCCTTGCTCCTGCGCAGCAGCCAGGCGCGCAGTTCATTGCCCAGGATCAGCACCGGGCGCGAGCGGTCCACAACTGGCAAGCCGCCCTTGATCCAGCCGCGCACCGTATTCTTGTGCGCCCCAAGCGCATCGGCGGCCTCTTCGACACTGTAGGGCCGGTGAATTCGGATCAGCCGGGGATTGATGCGGCGGGCGGGCATCGGCCTAGCCCTCGCCAGCCACCAGTCGCCGGATCGAATCGGCGCGGATCAGCGTGCGGCGGCCCAGCTTGAAGGCTTCCAGCCGCCCGTCGGCGATCATGGCATAGATGGACGTGCGGCCCAGGCTCAGCGCGCGGGCGGTTTCATTGATCGAATAGGCGAGGCGTTCCATGGCTTTTGCTCCGATGCTGCTGGCGGGTGCCAGCGGGTGCATGGGAACATCGGCGAATCGTTCGGCCAAAGCTGCCGCCGGCTGCCGCCGGCTGCCGGTGTCAATTTTCGGCAGGCCTGAGGCGATCAAGCACCGCTTGCACAACCGGCTGCACTGTTGTTCGGCTGAGCGACTCGATGCCGCGCTCTGCTAAGGCATCCGCAATGGCCTTGATCAGTTCGCCCTGGCCTTGCGAGCCGATGCCGTCAGGGATGCCCTGCACATGAATTTGGTGGACCAGTTCGGCAATCCAGACATGCCACGCATTGCTGAGGCGCTTGAGTTCCAACCCGGGTGTCGGCGGCTCCGCATTTTTAACAAGTGCGAGCGAAGTGCCGGTCGCACCATATCCCCCAAGGCATCGGACCAGATCATCGCGGTCGAACTGCATGCCAACAACGACGAAGTGATAGTTGCGCCCATCCTTTTGCCGGGCAGTGTATTGGACTTCAAAGCTGCCCGTTTGCAGATCATAGTGATCGAATTTTGCGGTACCGATGCCCAAATTGGCTACTCGCCTGTAAATTAGGTCAATGAGGCGGCGCTTCCAGATATCCTGTTCTTCTTCGCAATCATCGTCATAGATTGATTGGCGTTGCCCATAGTCACCGACCCGTTCCCATCGCTGGCCGGTAACGGCAATTCCGCCTTGCAATGCGTGCCACAACAACGATGCCAGCACCGGTCGCCTTTGCGAAACGGGAATGCCCGCCCACAACAATTCCTCGGCGAGTCCCTGCGCCTCGCGGAAATTGATCCATTTGCTTGTTGCCAACACCGCACTCCGTCGCGGCTCCGACAGAAAACAGGGGCAGCACGTCGGAGTTCGCGCGTTCGGATGGCCGTCCTAGCCCCCAATCCTGCAAGCTAGAAATAACATTGGTTTGATCAAGGCCGCGTGGGCATTTATCCCCTTAGACGAATAACTTCTGCACCTTTTCGAAGCATGTCCAGGTGGTCACTCCACCACTGTGCCATTTCAACCCGCTCCTTCCAATGCGCACCGCGATGGTATGCAGCGCGAACCTTGTCGGTATCACCATGGGCTAGCGCACGCTCGATGGCGTCCGGATGCCACTTACCACTCTCATTCAGCAGCGTCGAAGCCATTGCCCTGAATCCATGGCCGGTCATTTCGTCGCTGGTATATCCCAGCCGCCGCAAGCCCGCGTTGATCGTGTTTTCGCTCATGGGCCGGGTGCGCGTGCGGATCGACGGAAAAACATAGCCCGCCGGGCCAGTTGCACGGTGGAGTTCGCGGAACAATTCGATCACCTGCCTCGAAAGCGGAACGTGGTGCAGCTTGCGCATTTTCGTCTTGTGCGCTGGAAGTGTCCACAGCGCGCCATCTAAATCGATTTCGCTCCATTCGGCATGGCGCAGTTCGCCGGGACGGACGAAAACATGCGGCGCAAGTTGCAATGCCAGCTTGGTGATGCCGCTGCCTTCGTAATCATCGATTGCGCGCAGCAACTGGCCCACCTTTTTGGGTTCGGTGATTGCTCCATAGTGGGTCACGGTTGGAGCCGTAAGCGCGCCGCGCAGGTCGCGGGTCGGGTCGGAGCCAAGCCGCGCCGTCGCCACCGCATAGCGGAAAACGGACCCGGCAAGTTGCAAGGTGCGCCGGGCACTTTCCAGTTTGCCCTTGCTCTCGATTTTCCGGATCGCAGTCAGCACGTCCGCTGGTTCAATCTCGTTGATCGCCAGCCGCCCGATTGAAACGTCAAGCAATGACAGCAGGTATTCGCAGCGACTGGCGGTTGCAGGTGCCCAAGCCCGCTTTCCGTCGCGTTTGCGCTTCTCGCAAAACTCAGCGGAAATGGCGCTGAAGGTGTTTTCAGCATCAATGCGCGAGCGGACTTTTTCCTTCTGCTTTTCGCGAGACGGGTCTTTGCCAGCGGCAAGCAGTTCGCGGGCTTCTTCCCGGCGCTTGCGCGCTTCGCCTAGACCGACTTCAGGGTAAGTGCCAAAGCCCAGCTTCTTTTCGCGCCCGTCGATCCTGTATTTCATCCTCCAAAGCTTACCGCCCGACGGCTGCACCAGCAGGAACAGCCCCAATGCATCGGCCAGCTTGTATGGCTTAGGCCTGGGCTTGGCGTTGCGAATTGAAATATCGGAAAGAGCCATGATTTCCGCCGTTCTTTTCCCTGCGGCCCCCAAGCGTGGGGGCCACGTCAATCGACCGGCAATGCTTGGCCCCCAGTGTGGCCCCCAATAGGGGCCGCTTGCAGGCGGGCACATACGAACATCAGCGGCCAATCCAGGCGCAATATATGGCAGGTTTCTGGGATTTGTCCACTCGCTTGCGAACATCGGTGAACAGGAAAATGGAGCGGGTGAAGGGAATCGAACCCTCGTATTCAGCTTGGGAAGCTGCTGCTCTACCATTGAGCTACACCCGCCCTGGGCAAGCAGGCGCGCTTTAACCATCTGGTCTGGTGCTGTCAAAGCCGTAAGGGCCCGATGCGGTTTGGCATTGTCAGTGCGGGAATAAATGGTACCGTGCCGTTCCATTAGTGCGAGCAGGAAGCGGAACGATGTCGGCCAGGACCAAAAGGATCGGGTTGGCGGTGGTGGTGCTTGTGCTGGCGGCAGCGATCGCATGGTTTGTCCATTACGACCGCACCCTGCGGTATTTTCAGGGAACCGACGATGCGACGATCCAGGCGGACCAGGTCGCGATTGCGGCCAAGCTGGCGGGCTACGTCCGCACGGTTCCGGTCGCGGATAACCAGTTGGTGGCGCAAGGCGCGGTGCTGGTCGAGATTGACCCGGTCGATTTCCAGACCCGCCTCGCCGCCAGCGAAGCCGATATTGCCAGCGCCATCGCCGCCCAGGGGGCGGCAGGGGCCGCGCGTTCGGAAGCCGAGGCGGCGGTCGTGCAGGTGCGCGCTGGCGTTACGGCGGCGGAAGCTGGCCTGGCCTTTGCGAGCCGCGAGGCAGAACGCTACCGCCCGCTGGTGACTGCCGGGGCAGAGCCGACCGAGCGGCTGTCGCAGTTGAACGCACAGCGCGACAAAGCCGCCGCCGATCTTGCCGGCGCCCGCGCTGCGCTGGTCCAGGCCCAGCGGCGGGTGATCAGCCTTTCGGCCGATGCCACGCGCATTGCCGCGCAAGGCACCGCCGCCCGCGTTCAGCGCCAGGCGGCCGCCAACGATCTGGCTGCGACAAGCCTGGTGGCGCCCATCGCGGGACGGGTTGCCAATCGCAGCGTGCGCCCGGGCCAGTTCGTCCAGCCGGGCATGCGGCTGATGACCATTGTGCCAAGCGCCGAGCTCTATGTCGTCGCCAATTTCAAGGAAACCCAGATCGGCCTGATGCGCGCGGGCCAGCCAGTGCAGATCGAAGTCGATGCGCTTCCCGGGGTCGAGTTTTCCGGCACAGTCGCAAGCATTACGCCCGGAACAGGGGCCAATTTCTCACTGATTCCTCCCCAGAATGCCACCGGAAATTTCACCAAGATCGTCCAGCGCGTGCCGGTGCGCATCCGCATCACCGCGGGGCCGGCCGCGCGGCGGGTGCTGGTGCCGGGCCTGTCGCTGCATGTCGAGGTCGATACCCGCGGCGGCAAGGGCGAGATCGAGGCGATCCGCGCCGAACAGGAAAAGGCGGCGCGGTGAGCCAGGCTGCTGCGCTTCCTTTAGCCGCTCCGCCGCTGGCCGGCGCGAGGGACAAGGCCAGTCTCGAGGATTGGCTGGCGGTTGCTGCCGGGATGATCGGCTCGCTGATGGCGCTGATGGACATTTCGATTGTCAATTCCGCCCTGCCGGTCATTCAGGGCGAAATCGGCGCCACACCAAGCGAGGGCACCTGGGTCGGCACCTCCTATCTGATTGCGGAAATCATTGTCATTCCGCTGTGCGCCTGGCTTGAACGTTTGCTGGGCCTGCGCCGGCTGCTGATGATCGGCGCCAGCGTGTTCACCCTGTTTTCGATGGTCTGCGGTTTTGCCACCAGTCTCGAGATGATGATCGCCGGGCGGATCGGGCAGGGACTGGCTGGCGGGCTGTTGATCCCTACCGCGCTGACTATCGTCGCAGTCCGACTGCCGCCGTCGCAGCAAACCATCGGACTGGCGATCACGGCGATGGCCGCATTGCTCGGGCCAGTGATCGGGCCTCTGCTGGGCGGC
>CAXNKI010000146.1:0-4858 GCA_964202645.1 Alphaproteobacteria bacterium
TGCGCGCACAGCCGTATCAAGCGTGTTCTGTGCAGAGACGATGACCACCGGCAGGTCTGGGTCGAAAGCGCGCACCGTATCGAGCGTGGCAATGCCGTCGCCATCGGGCAGGATGACATCGCTGACCAGCGCTGCGAAGTGAGAATCGCGCAGCGCCCGGTCGCGCCCGGCGATGCTGTCGCAGCGCACCACGTCAAAGCCTTCCGCTTCGAGCGCGGCGGTGATGACAATGGCGATTGATTCGTCGTCTTCGACCAACAGGATCGTCATGCTGCGCGAGCTCCCTTTGCGCCTTTGCGGCTTTCCTCAAGGGCGAGCGGCATGTGCAGGCGAAAATGGGTCCAGCCGCCGGCTTCGTCGCGCTCTTGGCTGATTCGGCCGTTCATTTCGCCGACCAGCTTGCGCACCAGTGCAAGGCCAAGCCCCTGCCCAGTCTTCTTGGTGGTGACGAAAGGATCAAAGATCCGCTCGCGCATTGCCGGATCGACGCCGGGGCCGTTGTCGCTGACGCGCACCTCGATCGGCAGACGGACCGGCTGGCCACCGACGGTCGAATGGAGCTGGAGTCCGCTGGCAAAGCGCGTCCGCACCACAACCCGGGGTTTGCTGCCACCTTCGCAAGCCTCGCGCGCATTGGAGATAAGGTTGATCAGCACTTGCACCAGCACATCGCCATTTCCCATCACTGGGGGCAAAGAGGGATCGAATTCCTCCTCGATGCGAGCGGAGGTGTCAGACGCGGCGCCGAGAATCGCGCTCGCGCGGCGCACTGCCTCGTGCAGGTTACACGGCTCAAGCGCGGCGGTGGTCCGCCGGCTCAGGGTCTGCATCTGGTCGATCAGCTTGGCGATGCGGTCCACTTCGTCGGCGATGAGCCGGGTGAGCGCGCGGTCTTTTTCGTCGAGCTTGCGGCCCAGCAGCTGCGCAGCGCCGCGGATCCCGGCAAGCGGGTTCTTGATCTCGTGGGCCAGCACTTCTGGCGCGCGCAGCAGGGCATCGTCGGCCCCGCCCGAATCCTCGCCCATCGCTTCAGCCGCGCTTGAATCGTGCAGGGTCAGCATCTGCCAGCCAGGCGCATCGACCACCGGGGCGACAGTCACATCGAGCCGGCGGGTGCCAAACCCGCGAACCGATACACCAATTTCGCGCGCGGACACCGGGCTCTCGCTGTCGGCCAGGCGCTGGGCCATGCGCGGCTCGTCGAAGCCCAGCACATCGAGCAGCGGCCGCCCGGAAAGCCGGCGTGCGCTTTGCCCGAGCAACTGCTCTGCCGCCGGATTGGCCGATGCGATTTTCTGCCCGGGCGCCAGCAGCACAATCGCAAGCGGCAGGCTGGCGAGTTGCCGCTGGGCTTCGGGCAGCGCGTTCATGCCGCTTGGCGCCGGATCACCTGTCCAGCGAGCAAGGGCGCATAGAATTCGCCAAGCGCGCGCACGACCGCGTCCGCATCGTCGATGAAATTGACCTTGTTGCGGAATTCCGCCGATCCGGGCAGGCCTCTGGTGTACCAGCCGAGATGCTTGCGCGCCATCTTGACCCCGGTTTCGCGGCCATAATGCGCCAGCATTGCTTCGTAGTGTTCAAGCATCAGCTGAAACTGAATTTCGAGTGTCGGATCGGGAAGCTCGCCGCCGGTGCGCAGCCAATGCATTGCTTGCCCCAGCAGCCACGGCTTGCCGTAAGCGCCCCGCCCGATCATCGCGCCGTCCGCACCGGACTGTTCCAGCGCGCGCGCCATGTCGCCAATCGTGCAAATGTCGCCGTTGACGATTACCGGCAGAGATACCGCCTCTTTCACCCGGCGCACAAAGGCCCAGTCAGCTTCGCCCTTGTACATCTGGTTTCGGGTGCGGCCGTGGACGGTGATCATCTTGGCACCCAGGTCCTCGGCAATCCTAGCAAGTTCAGGTGCATTGAGGCTGTCGTGGCACCAGCCCATCCGCATCTTGACCGTGACCGGCACATCGACCGCCTTGACCGTCGCTTCGATCAGCCGGGCCGCAAGTGGCAAGTCGCGCATCAGGGCCGATCCGGCATCGCCGTTGACTACCTTCTTGACCGGGCAGCCCATGTTGATGTCGATGATCGCCGCGCCGCGATCGGCATTGAGCTTGGCGGCTTCGGCCATTTCGGCCGGTACACAGCCGGCCAACTGAAGCGAGACCGGCTCTTCGACCTGGTCCCATGCAGCTTTCTGCAGCGATTGGCGGGTTTCGCGGATCATCGCCGGGCTGGCGATCATTTCTGTGACATTGAGTCCAGAGCCAAAGCGGCGGACCAGCTTGCGGAACGGCATGTCGGTCACGCCTGTCATCGGCGCGAGGATCACCGGACAGTCGATGGTGATTGGCCCGATGGCAATCGGCGCAATTCGGGGCGGAGAAGGAAGCGGGTTCATAGAGGTGCCTAAAATTTGGGCAGCACATAGGCAATTGCCGTAGGCTCGGCAAGCCGTTACCCGCAAAAGCACGATGAACGCCCCTGCCCCCACCCAGACCATCGCCGCCGTGGTCGTCGCCGCAGGTCAAGGCCTGCGCGCGGGCCAGCCAATACCCAAGCAATTCGCGCCCTGGCGCGGCAAGCCGCTGGTGCGCCATTCGGTTGAGGCACTGGCGGCAGCGGGAATAGCGCCGATCATTGTTGCCATTCCGCATGGAGCGGAAATGATTGCCGGGGCTGCGTTGGCCGGCATCGCTGGGATCCGGCTGATCACCGGTGGTGAGACGCGCCAGCAATCAGTTCGGCTCGGGCTTGAGGCTCTGGCAGGTGATGCGCCCAATATGGTGCTGATTCATGACGCTGCACGGCCGATCCTGCCGGCTGCCGTGACAGCGCGTCTGATCGCTGCACTGGCCGTTCAGCCGGCGGCAATCCCGGTCCTGCCAGTCGTGGACAGTCTGGCAGAAGAGCGCGATGGAATGATGCAGAGCGCAGCGGATCGTGAAAAATTGCGGCGGGTGCAGACCCCGCAGGCCTTCCGCTATTCCGAAATTCTCGCCGCCCACCGCGCCTGGACCGGCCCGGCAAGCACTTGTGACGACGCACAAGTTGCCCAGGCGCATGGCCTGACTATCGCCCACGTCGCTGGAGACGAAGCATTGCAGAAGCTCACATTTGCGCACGACTTTGCCGCCCCACTTCCCGCAGTCCGGGTCGGCACCGGCTATGACGTGCACCGACTGGAGGATGGCGAGGAACTTTGGCTGTGCGGTGTTCGCATAGAGCATTCGCAAGGTCTGGCAGGGCACAGCGACGCCGACGTGGCGATACATGCGCTGGTGGATGCCCTGCTTGGCGCAATCGGCGCGGGCGATATCGGCCAGCATTTCCCACCTAGCGAGGCAAAATGGCGCGGTGCGCCTTCCGCTCTGTTTCTGGAACATGCCACCGGCTTGGTCTCCGAAGCCGGTTACCGGATCGGCAATATTGATGTAACAATCATCTGCGAAGCGCCCAAGATCGGTCCACACCGCGAGGCCATGCGTGTGCGACTGGCCGAAATTGCCGGGATCGACGTGGCCATGATCAGCGTCAAGGCAACCACCACGGAAGGGCTCGGGTTCACCGGACGCGGCGAAGGGGTTGCCGCGCAGGCGCTCGCCACGCTACTTCTCAGCTGAAGGAAACCAAGATTTTGCGCATTTTCACCACGCTTGCCGCCTTGTCGCTGACAATCATGCCAATTGCTGTGCAAGCGGCCTCCGCGCCGCCGTGCCTCACGCCGGCCGAATTCACCGCATTGTCGAGTTATGCTCTGCCCAGCATCATCACCGGGGCCAGCGAGCGCTGCGCCGCCGCGCTGCCAGCCGATGCCTGGCTGCGCCGCAACGGCGGTCAACTGGCTGCGCGATATGCTGAATCGAAGCCTTTAGCATGGCCGGGTGCCAAAGCGGCTTTCCTCAAGCTGGGTGGTGGCATGGCCAATGCCGAAGCGACCAATATGCTCAAGTCCCTGCCCGACAGCGCCTTGCAGCCCATGACTGACGCCCTGATTTCCGGCATGGTCAGCCAGCGCTTGCCGACCGATCGCTGCGTGAGCGTCGACCGGTTGGTGCGGCTGCTCTCGCCCCTGCCGCCGGAAAGCACCGCAGAACTGATTGCGCTAGCCGCCGGACTTGGCGCGAAAACCGGTCAGGCAAAAATCGGCGCAATGGCGATTTGCCCTGCCTGAACGGCTGGGCTAGACTAGTGCAACGTTCAATGAGGCATGCACCGATGCGACGCATTCTTGCCGCCAGCGCTGCGCTGGGGCTTTGTCTTTCCGGTCCCGCCCTGGCAATCGAGCCGCTGGCGCGCCCTTGCCTAACCAGTGCCGAGATGCACGGCATGGTCGGATATTTCCTGCCCAACGTTTTAAGCGAAGTCAGCACGCGTTGCGCGGCGCACTTGCCCCCGGCAAGCTATCTCCGCGGCGGACTTGTTCCGCTGATGGCAAGCCTCGATGGGGGACGTGAGGCGGCCTGGCCGGCAGCTCGCGCGGCCTTTTTTAAACTGGCGCCTGCCGGTGACACCAAAGAGTTGGCGAGTCTTTCCGATCGGGCCTTGCGCCCGCTGGTAGACGAATTGCTGACGCAGAAACTGTCAATTCCAGTCAGCGCGCCAATGTGCGGCGAGATCAATGATATCGCCGAAGCGCTGATGCCGCTGAACGCTGAGCAGTCGGTGCATTTGATATCGACTATACTCGCTGCTGCAGCACGCAATGACAACAAGATGCGCAGCTGCCCGCGCAGCGCAGGCTGAGGCAGGCACAACCCCCATGTCATTGCTTCCCGAAGAGATCGTTGCCCTCGCCACCCGTGTAATTGCGGAAAATGCAGCGGCCGGGCGCACCATTGCTCTGGCAGAGAGCTGCACT
>CAXNKI010000147.1:0-4845 GCA_964202645.1 Alphaproteobacteria bacterium
GGAAATCCGAGAACTGAGTCCAGATTATCGGCAAAGCACCCGTTTTCACGCCGGTTTGCGGCCCCGTATCCCTGCCGAACAGCCAGCCGATGCGGCGAGCGGTGATATGCAGGGTGCGGGCATTGCTGTTGATCACAACAAAATTTGGCGAAGACTTCGCCAATTCGTCCCTGATCGCCTTGTTCGCGCGGCCGACTGCCTTGAAACTGTCCTGGCGTTCGGCAATTTTTTCTGCCGGGGTGGCAGCATATAGAGCAGTTCCGGCCGAGGCCGCGACAATTGCTGCGATAATATGTGTGCGACGAACCATGAAACCAATGTCCCTGAGTTGAAAGGCATAGTTGTGCACATTCCGCTGTGCGCGCCAAGCGGAAATTGCCGCCTGACATAGCTATGGCATAAACAGTCATGGTGCCTTCGCTGCATCGACTTGCCAATGCATCCGTAGAGCTACGGATGAAATACCAGACAGGGACCGCGCCACGAAGGACGCTGTCCCCAAGAGGTTCGGTCAGGCGGCCTGGAGCAGCGCTGACTGAGCGACTGCCTGACCGCTATCCCGAACTTCAGCTTGAGGTCGGCGGTATCCGCAATTGCTCCAGCGCGGCACGGGCGATCGGATCAAGCGCACTGCGATCATCAGCCAGTATCGCGGTTTTCATGCGCGGGTCCCAAAAATCGGTAATATGTTGCGCGGTGGCAGCAATCGCCACCTCTGCACCCTGGACCGCGAAATTGCGGGCAATCTGGTTAGCCATATAGCAAAGGTGGGCCACGTCCATCGCAGTGCTACTCTGCCGCAGCCGTGGCAATGCGACGGCTCTTCTCGGACCAGCTGGCATAGCTTTCCTGCCAGTCGCTCGGGCCGTTTGAAGCCATCACTTGCACTGCCGTCACTTTGTACTCGGGGCAATTGGTTGCCCAGTCCGAGAACTCGGTGGTGACGACATTGGCTTGCGTCGCGGGATGATGGAAGGTCGTATAGACCACCCCTGGCGCGACCCGATCGGTCACTTGCACCCGGAGCGTCGTTTCGCCGGTGCGACTGGCGAGGCGTGCCCAATCGCCATCTTTAAGCCCGCGATTTTCTGCATCGTCAGGATGCATTTCCAGCAGATCCTGCTCGTGCCAGACGACATTCCCCGTCCGCCGGGTCTGCGCGCCGACATTGTACTGGCTGAGGCTTCGCCCAGTGGTCAAGAGCAGCGGAAAGCGGGGGCCGGTCTTCTCGTCAGTTGGAACATAGTCGGTGACGACGAACCGACCTTTCCCCCGCATGAAGCCATCGACATGCATGATCGGGCTGCCATCGGGACTGGCCTCGTTCACCGGCCATTGCAGCGAGCCTTCCTGCTCCAGCCGGTCAAATGAAACGCCCGAAAAGCTTGGCGTTAGCCGGGCAACCTCGGCCATGATCTCTCGCGGGTGGGTGTAGCTCCAGCCAAGGCCCATGGCATTCGCCAGCGCTTGGGTTACCTGCCAATCCTCCAGCCCGTTCGCCGGCTCCATCACCTTGCGAACCAGCTGGATACGGCGCTCGGCATTGGTGAAGGTGCCGTCTTTCTCCAAGAAGGTCGAGCCCGGCAGGAAGACATGCGCATAACTTGCTGTTTCGTTGAGAAACAGGTCGTGCACAATAACCAGCTCCATCGCCTTCAACGCGTCGGCGACATGGCGGGTGTTGGGGTCGGACTGGAGGATGTCCTCGCCCTGGATGTAGATCGCCCGGAAGCTGCCATCGAGCGCGGCGTCGAGCATATTGGGGATGCGCAGCCCCGGCTCGGGATCGAGCGTCACGCCCCACTCCCCCTCGAACAGTGCGCGAGTAGTTCCGTCCGAAATGTGGCGATAGCCGGAAAGCTCGTGCGGGAAGCTGCCCATGTCGCAGGCACCCTGGACGTTGTTCTGGCCTCGCAGGGGATTCACACCGACCCCGCGCCGGCCGATGTTCCCGGTCGCCATGGCAAGGTTGGCAATCGCCATCACGGTCGAGCTGCCCTGGCTGTGTTCGGTGACACCCAGGCCATAGTAAATGGCGCCGTTTCCGCCCTCGGCATAGAGCCGCGCCGCCGCGCGCAAGGTCTCTGCCGGAACCCGCGTCACGGCCTCGAGCACTTCTGGCGAATGGCGCTCCTCCCCTACGAAGCGTGCCCAATCCTGATACTCATCCCAGTCGCAGCGGGCGTGGATGAAGGTTTCGTCAGCCAGTCCTTCGCTAACGATGACATGAGCCATCGCGGTCAGCACTGCGACATTGGTGCCGGGCTGCAAGGCCAGGTGATGCGCCGCCTCGATATGTGGCGAACGCACCAGATCGATCCGGCGCGGGTCGATGACGATCAGCTTTGCGCCCTGACGCAAGCGCCGTTTCATGCGGCTGGCGAAGACCGGGTGCGCATCGGTGGGGTTTGCGCCAATCACCAGGATCACATCCGATTCCTCGACGCTGTCGAAATCCTGCGTGCCCGCCGAAGTCCCGAACGTGGTCTTGAGACCATAACCGGTCGGCGAGTGGCAGACGCGCGCGCAGGTATCGACATTGTTCGAGCCGAAGCCGGCGCGGACCAGTTTCTGGACGAGGAAAGTCTCCTCATTGGTGCAGCGGCTGGAAGTGATCCCGCCTAGCGCCCGGGCGCCATGCGCGGCCTTGATCGCGTTCAGGCGGTCCGCCGTATAGCCCAAAGCCTCATCCCAGCTCACCACCCGCCAAGGCTCGTCGACGCTTTTGCGGATCATCGGCTGGCGCACGCGGTCCTGGTGATTGGCGTATCCCCAGGCGAAGCGGCCCTTGACGCAGGAGTGCCCGCGATTGGCCTTGCCGTCCTTCCACGGCACCATGCGCACCAGCTGCTCACCACGCATTTCAGCCCGGAACGTGCAGCCCACCCCGCAATAGGCACAAGTGGTCATCACCGCGCGCTCAGGCTTGCCGATTTCCTTGACGGCCTTTTCCTGCAGCGTCGCGGTCGGGCAAGCCTGAACGCAAGCACCGCACGAGACGCATTCGCTGGACATGAAATCATCGCCCGCCTGCCCGGCGCTGACCTTCGAGGCAAAACCGCGCCCGTCCATGGTCAGCGCGAATGTCCCCTGCACTTCGTCGCAGGCGCGCACGCAGCGCGAGCAGGCAATGCATTTGCTGGCGTCGAAATCAAAATAGGGGTTCGAGCTGTCGACCGGGAGCCCCAGGTGGTTCGCACCCTCATAGCCATAGCGCACATCGCGCAGGCCCACTTGCGCAGCGGTATCCTGCAGCTCGCAGTCGTTATTCGCCGAACAGGTCAGGCAATCGAGCGGGTGATCGGAGATATAAAGCTCCATCACCCCGCGCCGCAGCTTTTCAAGCCGCGGCGTCTGGGTGTGGATCACCATGCCTTCGGCCACCAGCGTGGTGCAGCTGGCAGGCGTGCCGCGAATGCCATCGACTTCGACGAGACACATTCGGCACGAGCCGAACGCTTTCACATTGTCAGTGGCGCAGAGCTTGGGAATTTGCCCGCCGCTCAACGCCGCCGCGCGCATCACACTGGTGCCCGCCGGCACTTCAACCGGGCGCCCATCAATGGTAAGCTTCACTCGCGCCGCGCTTCGGCTGGCCGGGGTGCCGAAGTCAGCTTGCGGTTCATATCCCATCGGAAAAATCCTCAGGCCAATGCTTGAGCGCCGAGCGCACCGGATAGGGCGTGAAGCCGCCCAGCGCGCAGAGCGAGGCACCCTGCATCGTCTCGCACAAATCTTCGAGCAGCTCCAGATCCTCCGCGCGGCTGCGCCCGGCCTTGCGGGCATTGTGCATCTGTGGGAGCGCCTCGACACTGTCAGCCAGAGCCTTGCCGCCGGTCCGGATGCGGTCGATCAGTTCCACGCCGCGTACCGCACCGATGCGGCACGGCGTGCACTTACCGCAGCTTTCCGCAGCGCAGAATTCAAACGCGAAACGCGCCATGGCGCCCATGTCGGCGCTATCATCAAACACGCAGATCCCGCCGTGACCGATCAGCGCGTCAGCGCCTGCATAGGCTTCATAGTCGAACGGCAGATCGAACTGGCTGGGCGGGATATAGGCCCCCAGCGGTCCGCCGACCTGCAACGCCTTCAACGGGCGGCCTGATGCCGTGCCGCCACCGATCCCGTTCACCAACTCACCCAGCGTGATCCCGAAAGCGGTTTCGAACAATCCGCCATGCCGGATATTTCCGGCAAGTTGGATCGGTATTGTTCCGCGCGAACGCTCGATGCCGTGGCCCGCATAATGGACCGCCCCGCCTTCCGCGAGAATATGCGGCACAGCGGCGAGCGTCAGCACGTTGTTTACTGCGGTAGGGCGTCCGAACAGGCCTTCAAGCGCCGGCAGCGGCGGCTTGGCGCGGACTTCGCCGCGTTTGCCTTCAAGGCTGTTCAGCAACGAAGTTTCCTCGCCGCAGACATAGGCCCCGGCCCCCACTCTCACTTCGATGCGCAGCGGCGCGAGCCAGTCAGCCGCCAGCGCGATCGCCGCATTAAGCTTGGCAATCGCGTGCGGATATTCGCTGCGCACATAGATAAAGGCTTCTTCTGCCCCCACCGCGTGGCCGGCAATGGCCATGCCTTCGAGCAAGTGGAACGGATCGCCTTCCATCAACATGCGGTCGGCAAAAGTTGCGCTGTCGCCTTCATCAGCGTTGCAGACGAGATATTTATCCTCTCCCGGCGCTAGCCTAACAGTCTGCCACTTGATCCCGGCGGGAAACCCCGCCCCGCCGCGGCCGCGCAGGCCCGAGGCGATTACTTCGGCGATAACATCGTCCGGGGCCATTGACCGCGCGCGCTCCAGACCGGCCCAGCCGCCAGTAGCCGCGTAGTCGTCGA
>CAXNKI010000148.1:0-4830 GCA_964202645.1 Alphaproteobacteria bacterium
TCAGGCGCATCGCGGCCCACTACCCGCACCCGGTCAAGCTCCACCAGGGCAAAACCCGGCAGCTTCGCCGCCAGCGCGCTGCCGATGGCAATCGACACGCCGTAGTACTTGGTCAGGCCTTCAATGCGCGAGGCGAGGTTCACTGTGTCGCCAATCAAAGAATAGGATAACCGCTGCGCCGATCCCATGTTGCCAACGCAGCACAGCCCCGAATTGATGCCGATGCCGACTTTCACGTCCCCGGGCCAGCCGGCCGGCGGCTCGCGGTTAAGCTCTTCAAGCCGTGCGAGCATCGCCAGTGCCCCGCGCGCGGCATTGGCATGGTGGTCGGCATCTTCCAGCGGCGCGTTCCAGAAGGCAAGGATCGCATCGCCGATGAACTTGTCGATCGTCGCTTTGCGCGCGAGCAGGATGTCGCACATCGGGGTGAGGAAACCGATCAGGAACTGGATGATCTGCTTTGGCTCAAGGCTTTCTGACAGCCTTGAGAAGCCCCGGATATCGCAGAACAGCACGGTCATGTCGCGCTCTTCGCCACCAAGCTCGAGCTGCCCCGGATCGGCGGCAATGCGCCGCACCAGCTCGGGCGAGAGATAGCGGTCGAAAGCGTGGTGGATATAGGCCCGGCGGCGCTCCTCGCGGTAGAATGTCAGCGCGGTTTCCACCAGATAGGCCACTACCAACGCCAGCACCGGCCAGGTCGGATCGAGCAGGAACTGCGCCCGCGTAAAGCCATACCAGCTGCCCCCGATCATCCCCCCCACCAGCACCAGCCCGAGCACTGCGCCGCGCACTGCGCCCAAACTCGGCAAAGCCAGCGCGAGGCCGAGGCCCAGCGCCAGCAGCAGCGCGCGTTCCAGCCCCGGCGCCCAGTCGGGCCGGACGAGGAACTTGCCGAGGATCATCTGCTCGGCCGCCTGGGCGTGGACCATCACCCCGAGATCGCGGCTGCCGAGCGGAGTTGAAACGAGGTCCCTGAGGCCAATCGCACCCGCGCCGACAAAGACTATGGTGCCGGCGAAAGCTTCTTCCAGCTGCTGCGGTGACATGTCTCCGGACAGGATTTTCCATGCAGGGATCGTCCGCGAAGGTTCGGGCCGGGTGTAATGCAGCCACAGCGCCCCATCGGCAGTCACCGGCACCTCGAACTGCCCGACCTTGAGCGACACCGGCTGGCCCGCCGCGCCGCCGCCCTCGCCGCTGCCGTCGCTGGTCTTGACCACAATCGCGCCCGCCCCTTGTGCCTGGCGCAAGGCATCGAGTGCCAGCGAAGGCAGCAGCTCGCCGTTCGCCATGGCCAGCAACGGCGCCTTGCGGACAATGCCGTCGCCATCGCCGGGCAAGCTGATGAAGCCCGCGCCCGATGCCGCCTGACTGAGCGCCGGCAGCGACTGGATCGACTGGGCATAGCTGGCGATGTCGCGCTGCGGCGGCGATCCCGCCAGCGCAATGCCGGCTTTCGGCTCGGGCGGCGGCCCGCCGCCTGACTGCACCAGAAAATAGCCCGTCACTACCGGTGCCCGCGCGAAAGACTCGGCCAGCACAGTGTCATTGTCAGGCAGCCCGGCCAGCGCGGTCAGCGCCGCTCCGCGCTCGCCGCCGCGCCGCAAGCGCTCGGCAATCCGTGCCGGCGAGGTGCGGTCTGCTTCCGAAAAGACGATATCATAGGCCACCGTCGCTGCGCCCGCCTCAGTCAACCGGTCGGTCAGCAGAGCGATGTCGCTGCGCGGCCAGGGCCACTGCCCCATGCGGCGGATGGTTTCCTCGTCGATATCGACGACCCGGACCGGCGTCGGCTCATAGCTGCGCGGGGCCGCGCGCTGATAGCTATCAAACAGCAGCATTCCGATGCGATCGAGCGGCGCAAAGCCGATGAATTGCAGCAGAGCGACCAGCACGACCGCCGCCAGCCCGGCTAGCACCGGCACCCCGCTTGCGCCCAGCCATTTGCGCCATGCCGCGATTGAGGCCATTCCTGCCATCACCCCTTCAGCGGCAGGGCATCGCAGTTTGCCGCGCGAGGGGCAAGTGTCGGCGCTAGCTGAATTGGGGGTTTGTCATGCGTGGCAGTTGAGATTAGCATGGCTGTGGGGTTCGGTCATGGCCAGGTGCCCTCGCCGCAATTTGATCGCGGATTGCCCGAAGAAGCGGAGCCAAGCTATTGTCAACAAGAGGTTTGGATAAGGAACAGCTCAATCTGTCCCGCACCGCGCAGCGCGAGGACACGCGCCGGAAGCTCCTGGCCTGCGCCCGAAAGCTGTTCCGCGCGCGCGGCGTTGATCAAGTGGCGATGGAAGACATCGCCCAGACCGCCTCATTCAGCCGCGCGACGGTCTATCTCCATTTCGCCGGCAAGCCGGTGCTGCTCGAAGCTTTGTTGCTGGAGGACTGGGCAAGCCAGCTGCTGCTGTTCGAACGGCTGCACAAAGTCGATTTCACCGACACTGGATCGATCGCCAATTGGGTCAGGCGGATCGCGGCTGGCATGAAGATTGCCAGCGACAGCTTCGCGATATACCGCGCCGCAGTGGGCCAGAACGCCAGCCTGACAGTGCTGCATCAGCAACATATCGCAGCTTTGGCACAAGAGCTGCGCCATGCCTGCGGAGAGGACACCTCGCAGACTTGCGATGCGCGGGTTCGCTCGCTCGAGGCGGAGCTGATCGTCGCCGAAATCGAACACTTTGCCACCGCTTCGGTGCTTGCCTGGAACGAACAGGATACGGCGAAGGCAGTGCTGCTGGTGGTCGAGCGGTTGCGCGGCTTCGCTGCACGGGGCCGGTCAGCCTAGTGCAAAAAACACCGCGCCCATGCCAAGGTAGGCCACTAACCAGAAGCCAGCGTCGACCAGACGTTCGCGCAGTGGCGTTCCCTGGCGGCTGTGTGTGAGCCACAAGGCCGGAACGACAAAGGCAATGGCCAACCCGCCGGCCTGCATGAAATACAGCCAGGGCTTGGCGGCAAGCGTTTCTGCGCCAATCCGCGCGAAGCTGTGCCCCAGCATGGCGGCAGCGATCAGGAAAACGCCAAGCACCAGGCCCCAGTTGCGCGAAAGCGGCGAGCCATCCGCCGCCATGCCGCCCAGCAGCGGACGCCCAGTGCGAAACAACGGTCCATGCCAGACGATGCCGATGCCGACCGCGAAATTCGCCGCCAGAAACACCGCCAGCCAATTGATCGTGCCCATGCCTGCTCCAATGTGCGCCGCGCAACAGCGGTAGCGCTGCGCGCCAATGCGGTGTAGGGGCCGCGCCCAATGGCTACAAGTCTCACCTCTCCCGTGACCCTCAAGGATCAGCCCAAAGTCGGCATGGTCAGCCTCGGCTGCCCCAAGGCGCTGGTCGATAGCGAGCGCATCCTCACGCGCCTTCGCGCCGATGGCTATGCGATGAGCCCGGACTATGCCGGGGCCGACGTGGTGCTGGTCAACACCTGCGGCTTCCTCGACAGCGCCAAGGAAGAAAGCCTGGCCGCGATCGGCGAAGCGATTGCCGAGAACGGCCGGGTGATCGTCACCGGCTGCATGGGCAACGAGGCTGAAGCGATCCGGGCGAAGTTCCCCTCGGTGCTCGCGGTCACTGGCGCACACCAGTATGAAGACGTGGTCGGCGCGGTTCACGCCGCCGCGCCGCCGGGACAAGGGCCCTACGTCGATCTGATTCCGCAGCCTGACGTAAAGCTAACCCCGCGCCACTACAGCTATCTGAAGATCTCCGAGGGTTGCAATCACAGCTGCTCGTTCTGCATCATTCCGCAATTGCGCGGCAAGCTCGCCAGCCGCCGGATCGATGCTGTGCTGCGTGAGGCGGAAAAACTGGTCGCCGCGGGCACCCGCGAACTGCTGGTGATCAGTCAGGACACTTCGGCCTATGGCGTGGATACCGGCCATGAGACCCGCGAATGGCAGGGCCGGCAAGTCCGCGCGCACATGACCGATCTGGCGCGCGAGCTCGGCGGGCTGCGCACCCCCGCCAGTAAGTTAGGGGGTGGCGCAGCGCCCTGGGTTCGGCTGCACTATGTCTATCCCTATCCGCATGTCGATGCGGTGATCCCGCTGATGGCCGAGGGTCTGCTGACGCCCTATCTCGACATTCCGTTCCAGCACGCCGCGCCGTCGGTCCTGCGCGCGATGAAACGCCCGGCGAACGAGGCCAAGGTGCTCGAGCGGCTGAAAGCGTGGCGCGAAGTGTGCCCCGACATCGCGGTGCGATCGAGCTTCGTGGTCGGCTTCCCGGGCGAGAGCGAAGCCGATTTCCAGTATCTGCTGGATTGGCTCGACGAGGCCCAGCTCGACCGGGTGGGCGGTTTCAAATTCGAGCCGGTGGCGGGTGCTGCCGCCAATGACCTGCCCGGCGCCGTGGCCGAGGAAGTCAAGCAAGAGCGCTATGCACGGCTGATGGAAAAGTGCGAGGCGATCAGCGCGGGCAAGCTCGCAGCCAAAGTCGGGCGCACCCTTCCGGTGATCATCGACGAGGTCGGCGAGCCAGACGAAGACGGCGATATCGGCGCCACCGCACGCAGCCAGGCCGACGCGCCGGAAATCGATGGCGCGGTTTATCTGCGCAATGTCTCGGCACAGCTGCAACCGGGCGATTTGGTCGCTGCGCGGATAGAATTGTCAGATGCCCACGATTTGTATGGTTATATTTCAGATGCTTGAAAAGACAGTTGAAAATTATCAACATGTCCGGACAACTTTCAAATTGAATTGTTAACCATCTCGGAGGATATAGAAGCTGCCTTTTCAGGCATCCTCTCCCAAACTTCAAAGGGCCGGTCCCGTACCGGCCCTTTTTTTCGGCAGGCAGGTTATGAGCCCGTGGCGGCTAT
>CAXNKI010000149.1:0-4813 GCA_964202645.1 Alphaproteobacteria bacterium
CTGGCCTCCTTCACCAGCACGGATTCTGAATCAGAAAATCCGCCCCTTGGGAATCCCTTATGATTCAGAACGGTCGAAAACCGCTCTAGAGCCTGGGGCGGCATTGTCGCTGACGCTTCCTGCGCCTGACGAGGCTGACGGGAGATCCCAGCGCCCGGCTTAGCCGGTCGCCGGCGCTCTCATCCGAAGGCCTGCCAGTGTGCGCATGCAATGCAGCAACACTTCCGGTTCCGGGCTCGGGATAAGGTAGTGCGAATAGGCCAGCCTAAGGAACAGCTCGGCCGCTTGGTCGACAGACAACTCTCCTGCCTCGACGGCAGGGACGCATGCGAGGGCATCGCCTACCAGCCCGACCCATGTGGCTTTCTGCTTGGGGAGCGAGACTGTCAGCGCATGGACAGTGAAGCCTGGTTCCATTAACGGTGATGCCGGCCCGAACGTCTCGTCGAGATAGGTGACGAGGTACCCTAGCGCCGCGTCCAGCCTCGCGGCCGGGGTCCGTTCCAGTTTGAGCGCATCGGCGAGCCCCTCGTAAAAGCGCTTCTCCTGCCGGAGCGACATCGCTTCTAGCAAGTCCTCCCGCGAGGCAAACCAGCGATAGAGCGTCGGCCGCGAGACTTGCGCCGCCTCGGCTACGGCCGACACGGTGAGCTTCTCGTGATTCCCGAGTTCGGCCAGCAATCTGCATGCGGCAGTAACGATTGCATCTGCGCTGGTGGTCCTCTCGCCCATGTTGCAAACGTTACGACTATGCCGTCAAATGTAAAGATCAGGCCTGTGCCGGCCTTGACAGAATCAACTCCATTTGTAACGCTGCGGAGCGAGCCAATCGGTGAAATCCGGCAAAGCCTCACAAGAACGGGAGTGGAGAAATGACTGCGACCAACACGCAGACCGGGCTCGAAGTGAAGGCCGCGGTGAACTATATCCGCAACCCTCGGGCTTCAGCCAGCGAACCCAAGCTCGAGTTTGTTACCGAGGACGAGTCGCTCTCGACCATGCAGACCCTGCCGGGTGAGGTGATGACGATCCGCTCGGCGCGCGGGCTTGCCACTTCGCTGGATCGCGAAGGTTTCATTCTTGTCCCGCATGTCAGCAAGGTTCGGGATTTCGGCCTGATCGAGGAAGACCCTGAAGTCGACCAGCTCTACATAGACGAAATGGCAACGTTGCTTCGTGAAGCCACCGGCGGGGTATTCGCCATGATGCTGGGCGGCGGCAAGAAGCGCTTTGGCGAAAGCGCCACCGACAAATTGGCCCAGCTGATCAATGCAAAGCCCGCCCGCTATGCCCACGCCGACAACACTGACAGTTCGGCAGAAGACCTGTTCGGACGCATCAGGGCCGCAGCCGGCGGTCAACTCCCGCCGAATGCGCGCTGGGCGCTGTATAACTTGTGGCGGGCCGTAACGCCGCCGCCGCAGGACTTCCCGCTCGCGATCTGCGATGCAGGCAGCGTCGATAATGGCGATGAAGTGACGGTCACGGCGGTCACGAGCACGCGCGGGGTAGGCGACATGCGCCACGACACCACCAGCTATGTTCATAACCCGCAGCACCGCTGGTATTATTATCCGGACATGACTCGCGACGAAGTCATTGTGTTTAAGGCGCATGACAGTCAGCAGAGCGTCGCGCGGCGCGTTCCGCACACCGCCATTACCGATCCGACCTGCCCGCCGGGCACGCCGACACGGGCCAGCGTCGAGGCCCGCGGACTGGTGATATTCGCGTGAGCGGCCAGCCGCGCATGTCCGTCGAAGCTGTGCTCGATATGGCGAGCAAGCTGTCTGCGGTCCCTGATCCGACCCCAGGCCTGTTCGCGGGCAATCTCGAACTGCTGATCAATTCGATCAACGATGAAGCGCAGTTCAGCGAAGCGGGCGTGGCTGCCTGCACCTGGATGCTGGCAGCGGCGGAGGCCAAGCGCTGCGAGGTGTCTCACTGGTGCGAAGCCGAACCACTGATCGAGCAGCAGCCGGTAGAGCGGCCGGTTTTCCTCACCGGCCTGCCGCGCTCGGGCACGACCTATTTCCAGTACTTGTTTGACCGTGAGCCAAGCCTGCGGATGATGCGGACCTGGGAAGGCGACAGCCCCTGCCCGCCGCCGGCAGTCGACCCGGCATCGGCCAAGGCACGACGCGACCAGTGTGCCGACCAGCACCGCCAGCGGCGCGAGCAGGATGGCGGCGCTTCCGACCGCTTCCACTTGTCCGATCCCGACGGTCCGCAGGAATGCGTGATGATCATTGACCAGACCTTCGGCAATGCCGGGCATTACTGGACCTTCCGCGTACCCGGATACTTTGACCGGGTGTTCGACACCATCGACCTGACCGCCTGCTATGCGCACCACAAACGCGTACTGCAGGTACTGCAATGGCAGGCCGAGCCAATGCGTTGGGCGCTGAAGTGGCCCTGTCATCTGCTGGCGCTCGATAATATACTTGAGGTCTATCCCGACGCTGCCATGGTCGTGACGCACCGCGATCCAGTGGCCGTTCTGGCCTCTAACTGCAGCTACACTGCGTTCCTGCGTGGCAAGTTTTCCGACCATGTCGATCGCGCTGAAATCGGACAGCAGATGAAGGACCTGGTCGGCCGCCATGTCCGTGCACTAGTCGAATTCGACAAGAGCCGCAGCGCCAGCCTGCCGATCGCCCATGTCGATTACCGCCAGGTCGTTGAAGATCCCGAGGCAGCAATGGTGAACGTTTACCGCTCGCTCGATCTCGAACTGACTCCACAGGTCCGCCAGAGCATCGCCACGTGGCGCGCAGAAAACCCGCCGGGCAAACGCGGCGTGCATACTTATGATCTGAGCGATTACGGGCTCGATGCCGGCGAAGTGGCTGAGGAGTTTGCGTTCTATACCGACCGCTTCGATCTCGTTGGCAAAGTATCTTTATGACCACGCCATCCGGGTTCGCCGCGGTGCTCGAAGGGCTGGCCGGTGTGCATCAGCGCCTCTCCGCTCATCTGACCGGACAGGATCACCATGATGATGAGCTCACAGTGGCGATGCTTGGCGGGCTCATGTCCAGCTATCTCGCCCGGGTATGCTCCGATCCGATGCACCCCGCCTTTCTACCCGGCGCCGGATATCACCAGCGGATGGGCATGCCCAATCCCGACACTGTCTATCTGACTGCAGCCATTGATGGCGCTGGCACCTATCGGCTGACCGGTGATCGCGGCACTGCGCCTGACGTTTCGCTGATGCCGATGGGCGGGCCGACAGCGGCAGGGCTCAAGACCTATCTGGCCATCAACTTGCGCAGTTTCGATGTGGATGCCGATGGCCGCCTCGACCTTGTTCTATCGGCACAGCGGCCGGAGGGTCATACCGGCGAGTGGTGCGAAATCGCGACCGATGTGCGCAGCCTGATGCTGCGGTCGGTGTCTGATGACTGGGGGCAACATCGCGATCCGGTCCTTGCGATCACCCGGCTCGACTGCCCCAGCCGCCGCGAACGCCCGGCAGCAGATGCCCTCGCGGCCAGCCTCGCCGGGTTAGTGCCGATGGTTGAAGGGACGCTCGCATTCGGCATGCGCAAGGTTGCCGCCCTGCGCACCGGGGGCTTCGTCAATACGGTCACCACGGTCGATTATTCGGCCGGCGGCGGTCTTGCGGGACAATGGTATCATGAGGGCGTTTTCGAGCTGGCATCGGGCCAGGCGCTGGTGGTTGAGGCCGATCTGCGCGGCGGCGTCGATACCATGTCCCTGGCCCTGACCGACGCGCTGGGCTGCACGCTCGACTGGGCCAATGCGCAAACCAGCCTCAACCGCAACCAGGCGCACATGGATGCCGACGGGATCCTCCGTTTCGTCTTGTCAGGCGAAGATCCGGGTGTTGCCAACTGGCTGGACACGATGGGCCATGCCGTCGGCGTCATGCAGTTCCGTTGGACAGGCAGCCCCGAAGTCCCTCGTCTGTCCTTCCGGCTGGCCCATGTAGAGGAGGTGCTGAGCGGCTTGCCGCCCGGGACCTGCTGCGTTTCACGCGGGGAACGCGAGGCAATCCTGCGGAAGCGGGCGGCCAGCGCCCAGCAGCGCGTTTACTGGTAACTGCGGGCACATACCAATTTGGAGAACGCCCCTGGAATCTCTCGATGACGACGGCACTCATGGCCCGATTTTGGGGGATTCAGTCAATTCCGAACGCCGCCTCATCGATCACCAAGCCTTCAAAGCTCGCTGCTCCGCTGTCCTAGCCGAGCGGCAGAGCCTCAAGGCCTGATCAAATCCGGTTCCCTTGGACTTGATGGCGTGGCACCAGCACGCATTGATCGCAAGTTGCCAAAGCCTCACGACGGCAACCAGGAAGGACAAACTGATGAGCCGATCACCGCTGTCAACACGCAATGACTATCGGCATTGGGTAACGCTCCAGACCCGCTGGTCGGACAACGATGCCTACGGGCATGTTAACAACACGATCCACTATCAATGGTTTGATACGGTCGTGAACGAATGGCTCGTGAAGAACGGATTGCTAGATATCGAACACAGCGATCCAATTGGCCTGGTGGTTGAGACCGGCTGTCGATATTCCGCCTCGCTCAGCTTCCCACAAGCAGTCGAGGTGGGTCTTGCGGTTGACCGGATTGGCACGTCGAGCGTGAAGTACCGGCTGGGCGTCTTCGCGAAAGACTCGCCCGAACCGGCGGCCGAAGGTCATTTCGTTCATGTCTATGTAGGCCGCGAGAGCAGACGGCCTGTGCCGTTGGCTGAGCACTGGCGTACCTTGCTCGCAACAATATCCTAGGGTCAGGTCGACTGAAATGGCTGATGAACTGGCAGGCAGTTG
>CAXNKI010000150.1:0-4790 GCA_964202645.1 Alphaproteobacteria bacterium
TTCATTTCCCAGAAGGAAGTGCGGGTGCGCTACCGTTTCACCAACCGGTCGGCGCGGCCGGTCGAAACACTGGTTTCCTTCCCGGTTCCAGTCCTGCCAAGCGACATTCCCGGCTATCTCGGCGATCAGGAATATCCCGATTTCAGCGCGATGAAGTTTCGTACCACGGTTGACGGTCGGCCGGTGAAGCTCGATTTCGTCCAGCGAGGGATGATCGGCACGCGCGATGTCACCGCGCGGGTCGCCGCGCTCGGCTGGCCGTTGCGCTGGTTTTCCAGCTTTGAAGATAATGTGCGCTTCGTCGAGAGGATGAGCGCGTCGCAGCAGGCAACGTACCGCCGCGAGGGACTGCTCAAGGTCCACCCGGATAATCCGAACAAACTGATCCCGGCATGGAATCTGGTCACCCACGTTACCCGCCGCCAGACATTTGCGCCTGGCCGCACGGTCGAAGTGACCCATGCCTATGCGCCGATCTCGGGCGGTTCGGTCGGCGGAGGTCTTGAGCGCGGCTTCAGGCGTGATGAAATCTTCTTCGAGAAGCAGCGCAAATATTGCATCGACTCCGATTTCGTCGCAGCCTTCGACCGGCGCACCGCGCCGCGTGCTGGCAAGAATACCCATGCTGGCGAAGTCTGGCTCGACTATATCCTGAGTTCCGGCGCCAACTGGCGCGGGCCGATCCGCGATTTCCGGCTGGTGGTGGACAAGGGCAAGCCAGACAATCTCGTCAGCTTTTGCATGGACGGGGTGCGCAAGATTTCGCCCACCCAGTTCGAAGTGCGCAAGACCAATTTCGAGCCGCGTCGCGATCTGCCGGTGCTGATCGTGGAATTCTATACGACGGATTGAGGCAGCTCAGCGCGGCCGGTCCCCTGCCAGCGTGATCCGGCGCATGACCCGGCGATGCCCGTGATAGTCATTGACCGGGTTGTGCTGCGCGGCGCGGTTGTCCCAGAAAGCGAGGCTGTGCCTCTGCCAGCGAAAGCGACAGGTGAATTCGGGCTTCACCTGATGCTGGAAAAGGAAGTTCAGGATCGGCGCGTTTTCTTCCTCGGTCATGCCCTTGAAATGGCTGGTGTGGGCAATGTTCACGTAAAGCGCGCGGCGGCCGGTCTCGGGGTGGGTGCGCACCGCCGGGTGCTCGGCGATATAGTTGTGGTTCTGCACTTCGCCAGCGCCGCGTACCATGTCCTCGCGGGTTTTCGAGACATCGGCCTTGGCTGAAGTGCTGATCGCGATCTGGCCGTCGAGAAAGCGCCGCATGCCTTCCGACAGGCTTTCGTAGGCGAGGTACTGGTTGGCAAACAGGGTGTCGCCGCCAAACGGTGGGACTTCCCGTGCATGGAGCATCGAGCCCATCGGTGGTTCTTCAAGATACGTCGTGTCAGCGTGCCAGATGCCGCCGAAATTGCTGGTTTCATCCTCGCGCTTGACGATCTCGATTATGAAAGGGAAACCTTCGATGCCTTTCAGCAGCGGATAATGGGTGGGGGTGCCGAAGGCCTCGGCGAAGGCCATGTAGTTCTCGGATGAAAGCGGCTGATCGCGAAAGAAGATCACCAGATGGTCGAGCAGCGCCTGGCGCATCGCCGCGACATCGGCTGCGCTAAGCGGGCGCGTCAGGTCGATCCCGCTGATCTCGGCCCCCAGTGCCCCGGCAATCGGTGTGACAGTGATCCGGCTCATGGCCCTGTTTATAATTCCGACAGCAGTGTTGCAAATCATTTGACTCGGCTGCCGGCCCGCGAAATGACATCATGCGAAGCGGGAGAGGCAGCAAAATGCCACAATTCATCGGCCGGCACACGATTTTCCATGGCTTCGGGCGCGGGGCGAGCGAGACGCCGCCCGGCGTGAAGCCCTTCACCTGGTGGGGGTCAGACCGCTTCTCCCTGCCCGAGGGCACAACGCAGACCAATGTCCGCCTGCAAGCCGAAGACGGCGCCCATTCCTCGGGGATCCTTTACACCCGTGGCCGCGAGAAGACCGCCGTGGTGTTCAACCACCCGCGTGCCGATTTCTCGAGCCATTACCTGACGCCCTTCCTCGTCTCGGCGGGCTATGCTGTCTATGGCGGGCAGACGCGCTATCTCGGCAATGACGTCAACTGCGAGCACGAATGCCTCTGCGCTGATCTTGCCGCGCAGGTCCGCTTTTTGCGGAGCGTCGGCTTCGCGCATGTCGTGCTGTGCGGCAACAGCGGCGGTGGGCCCCTCTCGACGTTCTACATGGCGCAGGCCAACACGCCGCTGCCCGGTCGCTTGACCCACACTGCCGCTGGCAATCCCTATGACCTCAACGAACTCGATCTGCCGCAAGTTGACGGCCTGATCAATCTGGCCGGCGCGCTAAGCGAAGGCGCACTTGGCCTTGCCAATCTCGATCCCTCGGTGACCGACGAGGCTGATCCGCTGTCGTGTGACCCGGCGCTCGACATGTTCAATCCGGACAATGGCTACCGCAAGCCACCCGAAGTCTCGCACTACAGCTCAGAATTCCTCGCCCGCTACCGCGCCGCGCAAGCCGAGCGCTGCCGGCGGATCGATGCGCGCGCCTTTGCCGAAGTGGAGCGCAAGCGGGAATATCGCGCGCAGATGGCCGCGCCCGGTTTTGCCGCGCTGCCGTTGGCAGAGCAGAACCGCATCACCCGACTGGCAGTCGCAAGTGAAACATTCGTGATCTACCGGACCATGGCCGATCCTGCGCTAACGGACCTGACGATCTACCCCAACAAGCGCGGGATCATCGGCCTGATGCAGCCAGACACGCAAAGCGCCAACTGGTCGATCCCCGGCTTCGTCCAGATGATGACGGCGGAAGGCTGGCTGTCGACCTGGTCGGGACTTTCGACTCAAGTCGATATGCATAAGGACGCGCGCAAAGTGACCCAGGCGGTGCTGTCGATCACGCTCGACGCGGACGTCACTATCCTGCCGTTCGTCGCCAAAGGACTTTATGATAACGCGGCGAGCAGCGACAAAACCTATGTCGAGATCGCCGGGGATCACTTCGCCTTCCGCGAAGAGGGCCCGCGCGATGGCGGAATTCCCGATGTGGCCGCCGCGATTGTCGATTGGCTGAAGCCGCGATTTGCGGCGGGAGAGGGATAATGGCGTTGCAGGGTGCAAGGATATTGGCGGTCGGCGGCGGTTCGGGGATTGGATTTGCTGTGGCGCAGGCGGCCTTGGCCGAGGGGGCTGAGGTCACCATCGCCTCGACCAATGCAGACAAGCTAGCCGCGGCCTCGCAGCGGCTTGGCAACGCGGCGACGGCTGTGCTTGACATAACGGACGAGGAAGCTGTGGCGGCGTTTTTCGCGGGCTCTGGCCCCTATGATCACATTGTCTCGACCGCAGGCGACTGGGGCGAAGGCGGACGCGGGCCATTCACCGAGCTGGACATGCAGGCCGCCGAAGCCCTGTTTCGCGTGCGCCTGTGGGGCTCGGCAATTCTCGCCAAGCACGCCGCAGCGCAAATCACTCCAGGCGGTTCGCTGACTTTTACTGGCGGCATGAGTGCCTGGCGCCCGGCCAAGGGATCGGTGATGGCAACGGCCATGGCCGGCAGCCTCGCGCACCTGACGATCGGCCTCGCCAAGGAACTCGCCCCGCTCCGTGTCAATGCGGTGTTCCCGGGCGGGGTTGCGACCGAGGTCTATCAGGTCCTGTCTGATTCAACCAAGGCCGCATGGCAGGCCCGCTTTGCCAGCTTCCCCCTGCCGCGCATTGGCGAGCCCGGTGAAGTCGCCGAGGCCTATCTCTATCTGATGAAAGCTGGCTACACGACCGGGCAGATATTGCAGGTCGATGGTGGCTCGATGCTGGCGGGTTAGAGCGCCACCACCTTGCCACCCTCGCGCGCCGAGGCTCGCACCGCGTCGATCAGTTCCATCGCCGCCACGCCGTCGGCGAAAGTGGCAGGCGCCACTGGGCCGGGCGCAGCCTCGCCGAGGATTGCTGCACGGAACGCCTGGCAGAGCATGGCATAAGGCGGCAGCTCGAAAGCGACGAGACCCTTCCAGCGAGGCTCGTCGTGGCGGGGATCGCCGCCGACTGGCGGGGCCGGGGGCAGGGCGAGATCTGCCGGGATAGGCAAGTCGCGCGTGCCGCTGCGGTCGGCAATCTTTGGCCCGCTGGCGTCGAGCCAGACCGAACCTTCGCTGCCGGTGACGTGCGAAATGTCCAGCATTGGCCCGAACAGCCCGGCGCAATACTGGATGACCCCTTCGACGCCGCTCGCCATGGCGAAACGCAGCGAGAATGTGTCATCGACCGGGCCGCGGGTCAGCGAGGTTGCGCTGAGCGAGGCGCTGAGCGAGGTGACCGGTCCGAGCCAGCCGAGCAACTGATCGGCAAGATGAGGCATCGAAGCGCCGAGCCAGCCGCCGCCTTCTGCCGGATCGAACCACCAGTCGGGCATGGCATGTTCCCAGTTGGGAATATGTGGCAGAAACTGGATGAATGAGGCGGCGCGGGGCTCGCCGATCAAGCCTTGGGCAATCGCCCGGCCAATGGCCGCGCGCTGGGGAATGAAGCGGAATTCGTGGCCCAGCATGTGGACTTTGCCTGCCGCTTCCGCTGCCGCCAGCAGCTGGCGCGCCTCGCGGGCGTCGCGCGCGAAGGGCTTTTCGCACAGCACATGGCAGCCATGCGCCAGCGCCTGCAGGGTGAGCGGCGCATGGGTTAACGGCGGGGTGGAAATCGCGACGGCATCGGCGCCGGTGGCTTCGATTGCCGCGCCCAGACCGGTGAACGCCTGTGCAATGCCGTTGGCGGCGGCGCGGCTTT
>CAXNKI010000151.1:0-4770 GCA_964202645.1 Alphaproteobacteria bacterium
TCGAGCCAGGGCGATAACGCCTATGCGCTGTTCCGCCTGCCCGGCATGGTGCCGGCGGGCCGCTTCCGGATTGCCCAGGGCACGCTTAGCAGCACGCAGGAAACCGATGGAATCGAATTTCACGGCGGCAGTTTCGGCAGGGACTTTCCCGCCGGGCTGTTCATCGCACAGGACGGCGACAACGCGCCCACCGCGCAGAACTTCAAGCTGGTTTCCTGGCGCGATGCATTGCGTGCACTGCGTTCAGCGCGCTAGGGGCAGGCCTTGCGTCACGCGATTGTAAACAAATTGCAACAAACGGCCGTCATGCGCGTTACAGCGCAAATGCGCATTTCTGGAAGGGTCTGATGCCAAAGGGAGCGGTGCACGAAGGGTCGACACCGCCCGAATCCGGCTCAGAGCGATTTTTCAACCGCGAGCTGAGCTGGCTGGCGTTCAATCAGCGCGTGCTCGCCGAGGCCTGCAACACCGACTACCCGCTGCTCGAGCGCCTCCGCTTCCTGTCGATTTCTGGAAGCAACCTCGATGAATTCCTGATGGTCCGCGTCGCTGGCCTGGCTGGGCAAGCGCGCCGGCAGATCGACGAGATCTCGATCGATGGCCGCACTCCGGTGCAACAGCTCGCCGAGATTCGCGAAGCCGTGCATGTGCTCGAAATGGCGCAGCAGGACACCTGGCGGGAATTGCAGGACCTGCTGGCGGAACAGGGGATCAAACTGGCGTCAGGGCATTTTGACAATGCGCAGTCGCGCTTGCTGCGCGAGATTTTCCTCGAGCAGATCCTGCCCGTGATAACCCCGCAGGCGATCGATCCGGCCCATCCCTTCCCGTTCGTTGCCAGCCAGGGCATCGGCGTGTTGTTCTCGCTGACCCGCACATCGGACGGCGCGACATTGATGGAAATGGTGCTGGTGCCTGCCTCGCTTCCCCGCTTCATCCGCCTGCCAGGCGACGAAGCGGTCTATGTCAGCATCGAAGAGCTGATCAGCCGCCACGCACCGCTGCTGTTCCCCGGATTTCGCGTCGATGGCCACGGCGTTTTCCGGGTTCTGCGCGACAGCGATATCGAAGTGGAAGAGGACGCCGAAGACCTCGTCCGCTATTTCCGCACCGCGATCCAGCGGCGCCGCCGCGGCAGTGTGATCGTTCTGCAGTTGCAGGGCGAGTTTGATCCGCGCGCCGAACAGCTGCTGCGCGACCAGCTACGGCTCGATCATGCCATGGTGATGAAGTCCAGCGGACTCGCCGGAATCGGCAGCCTCGGCGCGCTGGTCGATGAAGACCGCGCAGACCTCAAGTTCGAGCCCTACACCCCGCGCTATCCCGAGCGAATCCTCGAACACGATGGCGACTGTTTCGCGGCAATCCGCGAAAAAGACCTGGTGATCCACCACCCTTATGAAACCTTTGAAGTGGTGGTCGATTTCCTGCGTCAGGCAGCCTCTGATCCCGATGTCGTCGCGGTCAAGCAGACGCTTTACCGGGCGGGCAAGCAATCAGCGGTGATCGCGCAGTTGATTGCCGCAGCGGACGCGGGAAAGTCGGTCACTGCCGTGGTCGAGCTGAAGGCACGCTTCGACGAGGAGCAGAACCTGCTGTGGGCCTCCGAGCTCGAACGCGCCGGTGTTCAGGTGATCTATGGCTTCGTCGACTGGAAGACCCATGCCAAGGTCTCGATGGTGGTGCGCCGCGAGGACGGATCCTACCGCACCTACTGCCATTTTGGCACCGGCAATTATCACCCGGTGACCACTCGCACCTATACCGACCTCAGCTTCTTCACCGCCGATCCGCGCGCGGGCCGCGACGCCGGCAAGCTGTTCAATTTCATCACTGGCTATGTCGAGCCGGGCCGCACCGAATTGCTGGCAATCTCGCCAATCAACATGCGCGAGAAGCTCTACGAATGCATCGACCGCGAGATTGCCAATGCCAAAGCCGGAAGGCCGGCAGCCATCTGGGCCAAGATGAATTCGCTGACCGACCCCGACCTGATCGAGCGGCTCTATGCTGCGAGCGCAGCGGGCGCCGAAGTCAGGCTCGCAGTGCGCGGCATCTGCTGCCTCAAGCCCGGGGTGAAGGGACTATCGGAAAACATCGAAGTCAAATCAATCATCGGGCGCTTTCTTGAACACAGCCGCATCTGGTCGTTCGGCAATGGCGCGGCCCTGCCCAACCACCGCGCGCGGGTGTTCATCTCATCGGCCGACGGCATGAGCCGCAATTTCGACCGGCGGGTCGAACTGCTGGTGCCGATCCGCAACAAAACCGTGCATGATCAGGTCCTGGGGCAGGTGATGCTGGCAAATCTGCTCGATACCGAGCAAAGCTGGATCCTGGGACCCGACGGAATCTACCGCCGGATGGAAAAAGGCGACAATCCATTCAACCTGCACCGCTATTTCATGACCAATCCCTCGCTATCCGGGCGAGGTGCGGCGCTGACCAGCGGCCGGAAGGTCCCCAAACTGACGCTGCGGCGCGGGGCGAGCTGAGGCAACGGTCATGGTTGGCAGACTCTCCTGGACCCGGAAGACCGGCATGAGCGGCGATCGCGCGATCATCGATATCGGCTCGAACACCGTCCGCCTCGCTGTGTTCAGCGGGCCACAACGCGCGCCGACCGTGTTGCACAACGAGAAAGTCTCGCCCAAGCTGGGCAAGGGCGTCGCCGAGAACGGCCAGCTTTCCAAAAAGGCGATGGGCGCCGCTCTGTCCGCGCTCGCCCGCTTCGCAGCGCTGGTCAAGCTCAAGGGCATCCAATCGGTCGAAGCCGTCGCCACTGCCGCTGTGCGCGATGCCGCCAACGGCGCCGAATTCATGGACGCCGTTGGCGCGCTGGGTCTGAAAGCGCGCATCCTGACCGGCGAAGAGGAAGCTGTGACCAGCGCCATGGGCGTGATCGGAGCCTTTCCGGGCGCCCGTGGCATCGTTGCGGACCTTGGCGGCGGCAGTCTCGAGCTGGTCCACGTTGATTCTGATCGCTGCGGGCGCGGCGCCAGCATACCGTTCGGGTCGCTCCACCTGCCGGGATTGCGCGCGGCCGGCCCGGCGAAATTTTCTGCAGGGCTGCACAAGGCGCTTGCTGGCGCCGACTGGCACTGCGCGCCAGGCGAAGCGCTCTACCTCGTCGGTGGCTCGCACCGTGCGCTCGCGCGCTACGCGATGAACCGCCTCGGCTGGCCACTCGACGATCCGCACGGCTTCTTCCTCTCACCCGAAGACGCATTGCAGATCTGCCGTTCGGTCCTGCGCGGCAGGCTGCCATTGGTGGTTCCGGGCCTGTCCTCGATGCGCCTCGCCTCCTTGCCTGATACCGCCGCGCTGCTCTCGGTGCTGCTGCGCGAGATCAGCCCTTCGAAGCTGGTGTTCTCATCCTGGGGCCTGCGCGAGGGACTGCTCTACAGCAAGCTGGGGGCTGGCACGCAGCGGCAGGACCCGCTGCTCGCCGGGGTCAGCGCTTTCACTGAATTGCTCGGCTTTCCGCCCGCACACGCGACAATGGTCGCCGGCTGGACCACGCCGGTCAATTCCGCGATCGCGGCGGACCGCGAAGGCCTGCGGCTGGCCGGCGCGATGCTGGCGATCGCCCAACAGGGCCTCGAGCCCAACTTGCGCACCGATCATGCGCTCGACTGGGCCATGCGCAAGCGCTGGATCGGAATCGACGGCACTGGCCGGGCAATCCTCGCCGCCTGCCTTGCGGCCAATGCAGGGCGCACCCCGCTGGCTGCTGGCGTCGAGCGGCTGGCGCAACCGGACGAACTGCGCGAAGCCACGATCTGGGGTCTGGCGATCCGCTTGTGCCGCCGGCTCAGCGGGCTCGCGCCGCAAGTGCTTTCCGACAGCGCCTTGATGATCGACGGTCCGCAGCTGGTATTGACGATCCGCGAGCCCCATCAGGCGCTGTTTGGCGAAGCTGCCGAAAAGGACTTGCGCAACCTTGCCGAGGCAATGGGGCTTCAGCCCAGCTGCCGGATCGTCAAGCCGGGCGAGAAGCTCCGCTAACCAGACTTGCCGCTTCGGCGATGGCCGCAATGCCGCGCTTGCCGTCCTTGCGGTCAAGCTGGACCACCACATCGATCACCGAGGCAGCATATTCCAGCGTTTCGCCCCGGTTGAGGCCGATGTTCGCCTGCATGGCCATCAGCGCAATCTGATCGAGCGCGCCGCGCGGGCTGTTGGCGTGGACGGTCGAGAATGATCCGGGATGCCCGGTGTTGATTGCGCGCAGGAAGCTGACAGTCTCGATGCCGCGCAATTCGCCCAGCACAATCCGGTCCGGGCGCAGCCGCAAGGCAGCCTGGAGCAAATCGTTGGCCGAAACTTTCGCTTCGCCCAGCTCGCCCTTGACCGCGATCAGCCCGACCCCGTTGGCCCCAGGCAGGCGCAATTCGGCAGTATCCTCGACCAGCACGACGCGCTCGTGCGGCGGGATTTCGCGCAACATCGAATTGAGGAACGTCGTCTTGCCGCTGGAAGTTCCGCCTGAAATCAGCACGGTGCGCCGCCGGGCGATGGCCTCGCGCAAATAGGCGAGCGGCTCGGCTTGGGCATCGGGCATTGGCGGCGCGGAAGGCGAAACCAAGGGACCGCGCGCATAATCATCCAGCGGCACATCGACCAGCCGGTGGCGGCGGATCGCCATTGCCCAGTGTGCCCGTGTCGCGGGCGGTCCGGCCAGCTGGATACGCGCGCCGCCCGGCAGAGTTGCCGAGAGCAGCGGGTGCTCGCGATTGATCCCCTGATGGCTGATCCGCGCGACCTGTT
>CAXNKI010000152.1:0-4744 GCA_964202645.1 Alphaproteobacteria bacterium
CGCCTGGTTCGAACAGACCTTCGGCCTGATCGCCGAGGAAGCACGCGCTCTCTATGACGAAGCTGGGGCGCGGCTGCTGGGCAAATCAAACCCGGTGATGCTATCCGCAGCACGGCTTGCAGAGCTGGAGCAAGCAGTGCTGCGGCTGCTGGCGCGCTGGCATGACGAGCGGCCTGAAGCTGGCGGGATGACCGCGCGCGAAATCGGCAAGACGCTGGACCCGCGCCTTTCCGCAGACACTCTCGCCGCGATCCTGCGCGGCCTGGCTGAACAGCAGACGCTCGAATTCGCCGGCCCCTTGCTCCGCCTGCCCGGCCACAAGCCCAGCTTCGGCGCAGCGGAAACCGAAATGTGGCGGGCCCTGAGCGATTGGCTGGAAGGCACCCTGCCCCGCACTGTCACTCCCGCAGAACTGGGAAAGGAGCTGCACACCAGCGAAAGCGCCGCGCGCGCCATGTTGCTGCGCCGCCGCATTGCTGGCGACCTCTGGGCGATCGAGGATGCACGTTTCATGCTGCCTGCTCATGTCGCCATGCTGGCCGCCCAGGCGGACATGCTGGCCAAGCGAAGCGACGAGGGTTTCACCGCCGCCCAGTTCCGTGATGCGACCGGGATCGGGCGCAACCATGTGATCCGGCTGCTGGAGTTTTTCGACCGCATCGGCGCAACCCGGCGCTTCGGCGAATTGCGAAAGATGCAGGCCGGTTGGCAGAGCCTAGTCGGCGGCAGCGATGCGCACGCCTGACAGAGCTTTGGCCACCAAAGAGTCTCCCAGTTCTGCGTTACTCCAACCGTGCGCGATCAAAACGTCAGATTGAACAGCTCGGCGGCGTTGCTCTCAAGCACGCGCTTGCGGATCGCGTAATCGTAGCCGCCCAGTGTCTCGACCAGCTTGTCCTGCACGCCGGGATAGAGCGAGGTGGGATGCGGGAAGTCGGTTTCGAACATCACCCGGTCCACGCCGATTTCCTCCAGCATGTGTTTGGGGGCATAGTCCTCGAACCAATAGCTCACCCAGAAGTTCTTGGCGAAATACTCCTTCGGACGGCGCTTGAGGCCGCGGTTCTGCATGGTCCTGAATTCATCCATCTGGTGCTCCATGGCTTCCAGCCAGAAAGGCACCCAGCCCATGCCGCTCTCGATCAGGCCGATCTTGAGGTCTGGATAAGTGTCGAGCAGACCCGAGACCATGAAGTTCGACATCGTGGCCGCGCAGCCAACATGATGCAGCAACGCGTTGATCGGCAGCCGCTGGTCGAAGCCGAGATTGTCCCAGATTGCAGAGCCCGCATCGAGCGAGGCATTGAGGTGGAAGTTGAGCGGAATGCCGGTTGCATTGCAGGTGTCGAACACTTCCTCCCAGAACGGCGATATCTTGCCGTCGGTGCCGATATACCCTTCCGACAGGCGTTCCGGCCGGTCAGGCAAGACTATTCCCTTGAGCCCCAGATCGACGATGCGGCGCATCTCCCGGTTCATCACGTCTTTGTCCCAATAGGGCAAAGTCGCCATGCCGTTGATCCGGCCACCGGACGTTTTCATCCGGTCGGCGCAGGCGTCGTTGTAGATCTGGGTAATGCTGATCGCGAGCGGTTGGTCGTTCAGCGCGACCAGCGACCCGGCCTGAGTGACGCCGCCATTCTGGAAACAAATCTGCGCCCAGACGCCCATCGCATCCATATCCAGCAGGCGCTCTGCCACGTCATAAGAGCCGGGCGCAATCTGGTCGTAGTTCTGGAAGGCGAGCTTGCCGAGCAGCTTGTTCTTGTCCTTGGCGATGACATTGCCGCCAATCGAGCCGAAGTGCTTGTCGCCGACATACCACTGGTCGGCATTATCAATGCGCCGCACATGCGGCATCTTGTCCATCATGCCGGCGGGAGCATTGGCGGTCCACAGATCGGCCGGCTCGGTAAAATGGGTATCGCAGTCGACGATCTTAATACCTGCGAACAGCGGATCGACGCCGCGCGAGTTCGCCGCAAAGTCCACTTCGCGGATGAAACCGCCCGCAGACCGCCCTTCTTCGAGCCAGTACCATTTGGCATCATCCGCGCCGGCCTTGATCGCCGTGCTTGCCACTGCATCCACCACGTTTCGCTCCTGACAATTCTACAATTGCGTCGCATTAGAAGCGCCGTGGAGTTCGAAAAATGGCTTAAATTGATATAGCCCCCATCGGTAATGCTGATGGGTCAGCTCTCGATCGGGTCGCCGCGATCCAGCAGGAATTGATCGAATGTGCTGGTCAGCCGGCTGCGCCAGATGTTCTTTGGCCGGGCGAGGCTGAGCGCGCGGGTGTAGCGGAAGTCGGCAACATCGAGCTGGACCAGCCGGCCATTGTCGAGATCGAACTGCACAAGCGCCTTCGACAGGCAGCCAATGCCGCCGCCCGCGATCACGGCATGGCGAACCGCCCAGTTGCTGGTCGATTCAAAGGCAACATGGAACGGCCCGATTTCCTCGTGAAGCATATAACGCAGGCGCGCGGTGGTCGACGAATTTGCCTCCCGCGTGCACCAGTTCATGCCCGCAAGATCCTTGATCGCAAGGCACTTGCGCCCGGCCAGCGGATGATCGGGAGTTGCAACCAGCACCAGCTCGTCGGTGCGCCACCTCGAAAGCTCAACCCCCTCGATGTTCGGCAGCACTTCGATGAGTGCCGTCTCCAGCTCGAATCGCGTCAGGCGCTCAAGCAGGTTGCGCACCGATTCGGCTTCGACCTGGATCTGGACATCGGGGTAAAGCTGCATGAATTCGACACACAGGCGCGGCAGAATCGTTTCGGCAATCATCGCGGTCGCGCCGATCACCAGCTTGCCGCTGATCAGCGCATTGTCGTCTGTCTGTTCGATGTCCTGGATCTTGCCCAGCAGCGACCTGACAATCGGGTGCAGCCGCTTACCCTCGTCCGTGATCTGGAGCGAGCGCCCCTTGGCATGGGCGAACAACGAACGGCGCAGCACGATCTGCAGGTCAGTCAGCGCGCCGCTTGCTGCGCCCTGACTCATATTGAGGTTTTCGGCTGCTTTTGTGACGCTGCCCAATGTGGCGACCGCATCGAACACCTGCAATTGCCTGAGCGTGACTTTCATGAGCACAGCTTAGCGCATAAGGGCGCGGCACCAAACATGCGGTCCGCCCCCCAGATCGTTCATATCGCGATATTGTAGAGTCTGGCGGCGTTGAGCCCGAGCACCTTGGCGCGATCCTCGTGGGTCAGGCTCGAAAGGCGCTCCTCGAGATTATCGATGGGCCACAGCGAGGTCGGGTGCGGGAAGTCGGTTTCAAACAGGCAATTGTCGATGCCGACCTTGTGCAAGGTGTCCGAGATGTCCTTCTTTTCGAACCAGAAGCAGCCGTAGAAATTGCTCTTGAAATACTCCGACGGCTTTTTCTCGAAGCCCCGGGTGTCAGCAATCTCGGCGAGTTGATAGTCGAGCGCCTCCATCAGGAACGGCACCCAGCCGATACCGCTTTCGACCGAGACGAATTTCAGCCCCTTGAACCGATCAAGAATGCCCGAATAGATCAGGTTGGAGACCACTTTTCCGTTATTGAAGAAGATCATCGCGCCCGAAATGCCCGAGCGCAGGTCGCGCGTCAGCGAAGGCCAACCCTGCTGCCCCATCCAGTCAATCGCCGTCTCTGATCCGCCAATATGGAAATTGACCGGAATGTTGCGGCCTTCGCAAACTTCCCACAGCGGAAACCAGTGTTCAGTGCCGAGGTCAGGGATCAGATCGCCGTTGTCGTCCCTGGTCATATGCGGATCGGAATTGATGTTGATTCCGCGCAGGCCCATCGTGGCGCAGCGTTCGGTTTCCTTGACCGCTTCCTTCACGTCCCACCACGGCAGGAGCGCCATGGGGAACAGGCGCTGGCCGCTTTCTTCCTGCAATTCGGCCATCGCGTCATTGTAGAGCTGGACGCTGACCAGGCGCAGTTCGGGATCGACCTTGGCCGAAGCCTGGCCGCCAAAGCCGAGGATGTTGGGATAGACGATCTGCGCATAGATGCCGGCTTCATCCATCACCTTGATCCGCTCCTTCACTTCCGAAGAGCCCAGATGGACATCTTCGAACTGCAGCTTGAGAAAAGTGTCGAGATCGCGGACCTTGCCGCCCTGCTTGAGCACCGAGCTGTTCGGATGGGCGCCAGTGCCGATCGATTTGTCGCCATCGATTACCCAGCAGCGCTGGCCATTCAGCATCTTCACTTGCGGCACCCGGTCCTTGAACCTGGCAGGTGCGCGCTTGAGCCACATGTCATGCGGCTCGGTCAGGTGGGTGTCCGCGTCGATGACCTTGATGGCGGATTTGGCTTGCGGCCGATCGAGCGTTGCAGTGGGCATGAATTCTCTCCTGGCAGGACACAGCGCCTCGCTTTCCGGCGTCGCGAGCGCCACCTACAGCGCTGCCGCCTTTCACAAAATCCTGATTTATAGGATACGACCCATCGGAAAAATGGATTGGCTCTGAGCAAGCCACCACGCTTCAACATTCATCGCGTGGATGGCGGTTTGGCCAGCACTGTGTATGAATTGAAAACATAAGTGGCCGCTGCGTGCGAGCCTTCGGGAATGGGAGACAGGCAGCATGAGTATTTCAGGCGAGATCACACTCGAACGGATCACCGGGAATATCGGCGCAGTGATCGGCGGGATCGATCTTCGCGCACCGCAGTCGCCGCAAGCGATCGAGCTGGTGCGGCAGGCGCTGGTCGATCATGGCGTGATCTTCTT
>CAXNKI010000153.1:0-4731 GCA_964202645.1 Alphaproteobacteria bacterium
CATCAGCAGCACCCAGGCTTGTTCTTCAGGATCGGAGCGCCTGCCGATCGGCTGGGAGACAGTGTCAATCTTTTCGGTGGCGACCACCGTCTCGATCTCGTCCAGCATCGGGGTCTTCACTGTGCCCGGGCTGGTGCAGTTGAGCCGCACGCCGCGGGCAATGGTGCTGGCGCAGTGATGCTGGGTCCAGACCGCGATCGCTTCCTTGGAATAGCCGTAGGCATTCGCTTGCGGCGCGGGATGCTGTTCACACCACGAAACCGCCGCATCGAACGAATCAGTGGTCACGAATTCACGTAGTTCGGGAATACGCTGGCGCCAGCCTGCTCCGCCATTGGAGCCGATGCAGACGATGGCGCTGCCCATCGGCATCCTGTCCAGCAAAGCTTCGGTCAGATAGCGCATGCCGATAAAATTGGCTTTCATCACGTCGAGCCACGGATGCATCGGGGCGAGGCCCGCGCAATTGAACAATGCGTCGACTGGTCCGGAAACTTCGCCCACCGCGTGCTTGATCGAGGCCTGCTCGCGCAGATCGACCTGGGTGAAATCGGCCAGCGGCAGATCGCATTCCCGCAAGTCGAGCCCATGCACGCGCGCGCCGGCCGCGATCAGCAGTCCAGCCGTGGCGCGACCAATGCCCGAATGACAGCCGGTGACGACGCAGCGTTTGCCGGCATAAGCGAGTGGGTCGGTCTGAATTGTCATACTGGGTCTTTCGCGGCTTTGCGGGGCGTCCAGACAAGCGGCAGGCTGGGCATCATGGCTGCGGCGCCGACCTTGACTTCGAGGCTCGCGCCCTCGGCAATCTCGAAGTCAGGAATGCGCTCGAGCCATTCTTCGAGGAATATCCGGATTTCGGCGCGCGCCAGGCTAGAGCCCATACAATAATGCGCGCCCGCGCCGAAAGTGGCATGGACGATTCTGGGCCGGCCGAAATCAACTGCCAACCAGTCGCTCTCATCTTCGGGCCCCTCGTTGGGGAAGTTACCCAGCGCAGTCGGCGCAACGATCAGGTCGCCGGCTTTGAGCAGCACTTCGCCCAGCTTAGTATCGCGCGCCACTTCGCGGGTAAGATTGACCATCGCCATGCGCCTCAGGAATTCCTCGATGGCCTCGGTCATAATCTCGGGCCGCGCACGCAGTTCCCGCCGATGCCCGGGATTGAGCGCAAGAAAGCGGGTAATGAAAGTCAGCATCGATGCGACTGTATCAAGCCCGGCGAGCATCAGCACCGACATCAGCCCCTGCAACTCATCGTCGCGCAGCGGCCTACCATCGATCGAAGCCTTGGCCAGATCGCTGACCAGGTCGCTGCCTGGTGCGGCGCGGCGTTGCTGCACCTTTGCCATCGTATAGCCGGCAAGGTCGGCAAAGCCCCGGTGCCGGGTTTCGGGCACATCGGGGCGGATGATCCGATCGACGATTGCCATGATAACCGGCCGATCTTCTGGGGGCAGGTCGAGCATCGCCATGAACACGGCAATCGGCATTTGCTGCGCGAAATCGGCGACAAATTCGCAAGCGCCCCTGGGCTCCAGATCCTCGATCAGGTCAATCGACAAGCCCCGCGCCCGCGCCGCCAGCGACTTGACCGCCCCCGGGGTCATCGCGCGCGACAGCAGTCGGCGATAGTGCGCGTGATCCGGCGGATCGATCATCAGTGGGATGATCGGCACGGCGGGATTGGCCGACTTCGGCACCCGCATCGCCCGGCTCGAAAACGTTTCCGCATCCTCGAGGATCTGCCGGACATGTGCGCCGCTAGTCGCCACCCAGTGCCCGCCATTGCGCTGGGTCCAGAACAATTCCGGCACACCAGACCCGCGCAGGCGGACCATGGCCGCGGCAAAATCACCGTCCGGCGCATCGACCTGAAACGTGTCGTAATCGACAATTTTGTCTAGCGGGACGTGGCTGGGAACATCGTCCCTGTCGGAATAGAGCATGATCCGGCGGCTATACCGGCATGATCGGTGCGACCGCGGCAGAATCGAAATAGTCGCGCCATTCGGCGATCTTGCCATCGCGCATGGTGAAAACGCCAGTGACGGGGAGTTCGAGCAGCGTGACGCCGTCGCTGGCCCGCGTGAAAGTCTCCAGCCGCTCGGACATCACGACATCACCAGCCACCGCATCGTGCAGGATTCGCAGTTCCGTCACATAGGCAGTCTGAAAATAGCCGAGGAAATCGAATGCAGCATCAGGCCCGGTGCAGGCCTGATCGGGCCAGGGCACGTTGATGTAGTTGCAATCGGCAGTCATCACTTCGGCGAATTCATCGCGGGTCATCGTCGGCCAGTAGGAGCAGAGCCGGCGCACCACCTCCAGGTTTCGTTGCTCGGCTTCACTCGCCATACCAGTCCTCTCGTCGTGCCTTCGCTCAGGCGCCCGGTTAAGCGCGCAATTATGCGAATGTCAGTTCCCGCGCATTGTCGCGCATGATCTTGCGCACGTCGCTGTCCGAGAAGCTCTCGACCAGCCCAAAGAAGTCGCGCGGGTGGGCGATGCCTTCGGCGTGCGGCCAATCCGAACCGAACAGGACTCGTTCAGCCGGGATATGCTTGGCCAGATCGGCAACATCGTCCTCGACGAATGGCGCGACCCAGCAGTTGCGGTGGAACTGATCGACCGGGTTCATGGCGAACATACCCGGGTTCTGGCCATGCACCACTTGCAGATCGTGCAATAGCGGCCCGACCCATTGCGCACCGTTTTCGATATAGGCGAATTTCAGCCGAGGGAAACGGGTGAACAGCCCATGCGTGATCAGGATCGCGGCGAAATCGTGCACCAGCCGCTTCTTCTGCAGCATGGTGACCAGGGTTGCGGAGAAATCCATGCCTCCGGCGCGGTGCATTGCCCGCTTGGTCGGATCCAGATCGACACCCCAGGCACGCGCGACAGCATTGTCTACATCACGGTAGCCATCGTCGTATCCGGCATGGGCGGTCACCACCAGCCCGGCTTCCTCGACCCGCGCCCAGAATGGATCGTACATGGGATCGGCGGGCGAACGGTTGCCGTCGCGGGTGAACACCGGGCCGTTGCGGATCGAAATCACCCGAGCCCCGCGCTGCATTGCCCAATCGAGTTCGGCAAGCGCGGCATCGAGTTCCGAAAGCGCGAGGAAGGGCACTCCGAAGATGCGGTTCTGATAGGCAAAGCCCCACTCGTCCTCGATCCAGCGGTTGAACGCGCCGATGATATGCAGCGAAGCCTCGATATCGGGCTGCATCGGCCCTTCGATGCAGACGCCGCCCGATGGAAACATCCAACAGGCTTCGACGCCCTGCTCGTCCATGGACTTGATGCGCGCCTCGCGGTTGAACCATTCGGGATGGTCGGCCGCTTGCTCCTCATAGGCATGGCGCACCGGATCGATCGCTTCGCGTCCGGCGAAATAGTCGTAAAGGATGCCAGGCTTGGGGCGGCCATGCACGTCGCCCGGCCCCGGCACCATCGGGTGCGGCTTGTCGCCGATGAAATAGCGCAGCTTGCCATCCAGTTCGACCAGTCGAACGCCGCGCTCGGCGAATTTGGGATCGCGGAAACGGGTGAAGGCGTCGCTAGATTCCCAATAGTGGTGGTCGGCATCGAAGATCGAGCCGAATTCGGGATTGTGCGTGGATGGCATCGCTGTGTTCCCTTTATTCAGGCCGCGCCGTGGCGCAAAAGCTTGCCCGGCGTTGCGCCGGAGCATTCGCCATCGGTGAACGTGACTTCGCCGTTGACCAGAATATAGTCATAGCCGGCCGCCTTCTGGATCAGCCGCCACTCGCCCGCCGGATAGTCCCACACCCGGTGTTGCGGCAGGGTTTCCAGCTTTTCGAGATCATAGACGACAATGTCGGCCGCCATGCCCTCCTGCAGCCAGCCGCGGCCCCTGAGGCCGGCAGCCTGCGCGGCAAGGCCGGAAAGCCGCCAGTGTGCCTCTTCCAGCTCCATGATCTGCTCTTCGCGCACCCAGTAGCTCAGCAGATCAGTGGGATAACGCCCGGTAGTGACGAATTTGGTGTGCGCGCCGCCATCGCTGACCCCCGGGATCGCAACCGGCGAAGTGGCGATTTCCTTCATATTTTCGGGCGGCGTCATGATCATTTTGGTCTCGAAGCCGCTTCCCAGCTCGCCCATGATAGCGATGTCCATCAGCACATCGAGCGAATGCTTGCCCTCCCGCTCCGCAATTTCGCGAATCGTATAGCCTTCATATTTTTCCTGGAGAGCGAGGCCATCAGGCACGTCAAGCGGGATCCAGCCGACCTTGATGTCATCAACGACATAGCCAGCCGCAAACAAGCCGCCGCGCTCATCATGCAGCGCCTTTAGCTGCTGACGGCGCTCGGGATCCTTGAACTTGGCGAGCTTCTCCTCGATTGTCCCCATGCAGGTGTCTTTCCAGATCGGAATGGCATCGGCGAGGTTGTAATCCTCGAACGTGAACTGCGAGGCGAAATTGGTGGTCAGCGCCTGGGCATAAACGCGCAGGCCCTCGACTTCGTTGAGGTGCTTAAGCCGGTCAATTGCCGCCTTTGGCGTCATCCGCGCGCCACCATGCTGATTGAGCGCGCCTTCCGCCAGCAGCGCGTTCCAGATCACCGGGCGACCGCTTTCGCGCGCCATAATCTCGGCCAATTCCATGCCGCCGGTCAGCTGCGCAACGCCGCGCCCGGTGCTGCCCATGGTGCGGCAGAAAGCGATGAGATCGCGCTCGCTCATCGTATCAGTGAC
>CAXNKI010000154.1:0-4727 GCA_964202645.1 Alphaproteobacteria bacterium
CGGCGCGGCGTGCTGGTGATCCGCGGGCTGGCGATAAACGACGAGCAGCAGCTAGCCTTCACCCGCACGCTCGGTCCGGTTCTGGATGAGAAATCAGGTGAGGTTTATAAAGTAACCTATGATCCTCGCGAGAGTCCTCTCGCTCATTACACCGCTGGAAATTTCTTCTGGCACATCGACCGCACGGATAACCTGGTGCCGCCATTCATAACCATGCTCAATGCCAAGCGCCTGTCAGACAAGGGCGGCGACACTTTTTTCGCCAACACCTATGCCGCTTACGATGCCCTGCCGGAAGCCGACAAGGCGCTGATTGAGGGACTGAAAGTGGTGCACACCGTTTCAAGCTCGTTCCGCCATGTGCCCGGCCTCACCGAGCGGCAGATCTCCGACTTTGCCGCGCATACTCCCACCGAGCATCCGCTGGTCTGGCGCCACCGCAACGGGCGCAAGTCGCTGATCACCAGTACTTCAGGCGCTGCGGTGGTTGGCATGGAGCCGGTAGAGAGCGAGGCGCTGCTCAGCCGCATGATGGACTGGGCGACGCAGGACCGCTTCACCTATCGCCACAAGTGGCAGCTTGGCGACATCGTCATGTGGGATAACACCGGCACGATGCACAAGGCCGAGCCCTATGCCGAAGACAGCGACCGCTTGCTCCATCGCACCACGGTGATTGGCGACGAGCCCTTCGATCCGGAACGTGCTCTGGCGGCGTGAGTCAGCGCAGCAACACCAAGGCAGCACCAATGGCCAGTCCGATCCAGACAGCCACCATCACGAATGCTGCCTTGTGGGCCGGTCCCGGCCATGGCGTGTTTTGAGCCGCGATCCGCAATTCGTCCAGCAACTCGGTCGGCATCAACCGCAGCGCCAGCCATATCCCGACAGGCACCAGCAACAAGTCATCAAGCAGGCCCAGGACCGGAATGAAATCAGGGATGAGATCAATCGGGCTGAGCGCATAAGCCGCGACACAAGACGCCAGTAGCTTTGGAGCAAGCGGCGTGCGCGGATCGCGCGCAGCTAGCCATAGCAGCGTTACCTCGCGTTTCAGCGTGCGTGCCCAATGCCGCAACCGTCCCATCATCCGCCCCGCAGCAATTGCACCCCCCAGTCGCGTTCGAACAGGTAGAGCAGCAGCCGCGCCGCCTCGCCGCGCCCGCCAGTGAGGCCGCCATCCCGCTCGATCAGCAGCCGCGCGTCATCGTGCGCGAGCGGCAGCAGCCGCGTGATCTGTTCAAGGCTCGCCGCACGGAACGGCGTATCGCCGGATTGCCGCGTGCCCAGCAATTCGCCGCCGCCGCGCAGCCGCAGATCCTCCTCGGCGAGGCGGAAGCCGTCTTGCGTTTCGCGCATCAACGCCAGCCGGTCGCGCGCGGTCTCCGACAGCGCACTCCCGCGAAGCAGCAGGCAGGTTGACTTGCCTTCGCCGCGCCCAACCCGGCCGCGCAGCTGATGAAGCTGGGCGAGGCCGAAGCGCTCGGCCTGTTCGATCACCATCAAGGTCGCATTGGGCACATCGACGCCGACCTCGATCACCGTAGTAGCCACCAGCAGCCGCGCCTGGCCAAGCGCAAACCGCTCCATCGCCTCGTCTTTCGCCTCAGGCCGCAGCTGTCCGTGGACCAGCACGGCAGTCTCGCCAAAGCGCAGTTTCAGCTCGGCATGGCGCGCCTCGGCAGCGGCGATGTCGTCAGTTTCGCTCTCGCGCACCATCGGACAGACCCAGTAGGCTTGCTGCCCGCTCTCCAGATGACGCGCCAGCGCGCCGACCACGTCGTCCATCCGCTCAACCGCCACCACGCGGGTGTCGATCGGCTGGCGACCCGGCGGCATTTCGTCGAGGCGACTCACATCCATTTCGCCATATTGCGCCAGAGTCAGCGTGCGCGGGATCGGGGTTGCGGTCATGGCGAGGCAATGCGGCGTCCGCTTGCCCTTCTGCGCCAGCATCAGGCGTTGGCCGACGCCAAAGCGGTGCTGTTCGTCGATCACCACCATGGCAAGGTTCTTGTATGCGACGGTATCCTGAAAGATCGCGTGGGTGCCGACGATGATCTGGATCGAGCCATCTAGCAGCCCCATCAGGATCGATTCACGCGCGCGTCCTTTGTCGCGACCGGTGAACAGCGCGATCTCGACGCCTGTGCCGGCCAGCATGGCGGAAAGCGTCGCAAAATGTTGGCGCGCGAGAATTTCGGTCGGCGCCAGCAAGGCCGCCTGCGCGCCGGCCTCCACGGCGATCAACATGGCCTCCAGCGCCACCACGGTTTTGCCCGAGCCGACATCGCCCTGCAGCAGCCGCAGCATCGGCGCGCCCTGTGCCAGATCGCCCTCAATCTCGGCGATGCTCCGTTGCTGCGCACCGGTCAGCGCGAAAGGCAGATGTAGCCGACCACGCAGATGCCCGTCGCCCGCCAGCGGGGTGCCGACTTTCGCGCGGTTGGCAGTGCGCACCAGCATCAGCGCAAGGCTGTTGGCCAGCAGCTCGTCATAGGCAAGGCGATCACGCGCGCTGGCATTTTGGCCCTTGTGCGCAAGAAGCAAGGCATCGCGCCATGCCGGCCATTGCTCGCGGTCGAGCAGCCCCGGTTCGATCCATTCGGGCAAGTCTTCGAGGTGGCTTAGCGCCTGATCCACCAGTCCCGCCAGGCGTCCCTGCCTCAACCCATCGGATAGCGGATAGACCGGCTCGTTCAGCTGGCCCAGCAAGGCAGCGCTGTCCTCGCCGACATGGTCGGGGTGAACGATCTGCAACATGTCGCCATAGCGGTCGAGCCGCCCCGCCACCCAGCGCTTTTCGCCAAGCGGTAGCTGCTTCTTCGCCGAAAAGGATGCGCGGCCAAAATAGGTCACCGCGCAGACGTTGCCTTGGCTATCGGCGGCGAGCACCCGCATCGGCCCGCGCCCGGCGAAAGTGCGATACTCGAGGGGCGTCAGCGCAACGATTATATTCTCACCAACGCCCGCCTCGTCGAGATCAGCCACCGCGCGGCGCAGGACAAAACGGTCGGGCAGATGATAGGCGAAGTCCTTGACCCGTGTCAGCCCGAGCTTCTCTAGCGGGCGCGCCAGCCCCGGCCCGACGCCCTTGAGCGAGCCGGCTTCGGCAAACAGGGAATTGAGCCGTTCGGGTCGCATGGCACCTCATAGCCGCGCCACAGACATTTTTGCCACAATTTGATGCAGCGCATGGCCGAAAGCTCTTTTCGCGCGTTGATAACATGCAAAGCGCACCCCGCGCCGGCTTTTCTTGCTCAGGAGACTGCAATGCTGCTGCCCCATGGAACCGTCATCGCCATCATCGATGGCCGCAACTTCGAACTCTACCGCAATGGCGGCAGCGAAGCCGAGCCGGACCTCGCCGCGCTGCCATCGCCGGCGCTTGACAGCAGCAACCACAGTGGCGGCGGCCACCATTCCAGCCCGGGCAACCACGCCGACAGTCAGGTCGCAGAAGACGCTCACGCCATCGCTGCGACCGAATGGCTGAACCGCGAGGTGCTCGGCCACCATATCGCACAGCTGGTCATCTTCGCACCGCCGCGCACGCTCGGCGAAATGCGGCGCCACTATCACAAGCAAACCGAGAAATCCTTGCTCAAGGAAGTTGCCAAGGATCTGATCGGCAAGAAGCCGGCCGATATCCTGGCGGCGCTGCGCGAGAAGAACTGAAGGCAAACCTTGTCATGTCCGCCGCCGTGACCTAGCGGCGGCGGAATGCAAGACGCCGACCTGCCCCCAGCTGATCGCCTGCGCCGCATCCGCTTTCGCGCCTGGCATCGCGGCACGCGCGAGGCGGATTACATGATCGGCTGCTTTTTCGACCGCTACCACTCCGAATGGGGCGAAGCGGAGATCGTCTGGTTCGAGGCGCTGCTCGAAGAGGACGATGTTGATATCATGGCCTGGGCGCTGGGCACGCTGGACATTCCGGAAGCCTTCCGGGGCGAGCAGATGGCTGCGATGTGCAAGCTCGATTACGTCGATATCCCGCGGTGAGCAGGTCTGACCGCCTCGAACGCCAGGACAGCCGCCGCGCGCTGCTGGAGGCCGAATACGAAGCGGAGCTGCTCGCGGCGCTGAACAAGGCGGCGGCAGGCTCATGGGGGCTGTTCGGCCACAAAGCGGACCGTGCAGCACGCTCTGCTTGGGATCCGATTGTCAGGGACTTGTGCGACCGGGGCCAGGAAATCGACCGTTTGCGAAATGATCTCGGCATGGAGCCATTCCCCCTCCACAGTGAATTCGAAGCCTCTCGCGGACCGGTATCACCGCAGGCCCCGGGCGAGCCGAAGCAGGCAAGGGCTTGGCTTGACCGCATCGCAAAAAGCGCCTGACCAAAGCGCTGGCGATGAGCCGGGCCTGCGGTTCGACAGGCTCGTCGCGAGCGGCTAAGGGCGGAGCGAATCTCCCCGAAACCCGATCAGAGCGAGCCCGCCGAAGGCCGCATACTGCGATTGTCCCTGCCTGAAAAATGCCCGACCTGAACCGCATCCTCTCCGCGAAAACGCCGCTCACACTCGCCGCCGTCGCGCGGGGTGCGCAGCCGCTGGTTCTTGCCGATCTGGCGCGCGCCGCCAAAGGCCGCGCCGTGTTCATCGCGCCCGATGAAGCCGCGATGCGAGCGATCAGCGAGACGGCAGCATTCTTCGCTCCTGAACTCGGCGTCATCGAATTCCCGGCCTGGGACTGTCTGCCTTATGACCGCGCCAGCCCGGCGC
>CAXNKI010000155.1:0-4725 GCA_964202645.1 Alphaproteobacteria bacterium
GATTCCGGCGGCGGTAGGATCACGCGGCCCAGCGAACTGCTCGACGCCGTCCTAGCCGCCGGGCGCAAGGGCCTGGCCATCGCGCGCTACAAGGGCCTTGGCGAGATGAACGCCGAGCAATTGTGGGAAACCACGCTCGACCCGGAAAACCGCGCGCTGCTGCAAGTGAAGGTCGAGGATGCGGACGTGACCGACGAGATCTTTACCCGGCTGATGGGCGATGTCGTCGAACCGCGCCGCGATTTTATCCAGGAGAACGCGCTCAACGTCGCCAATCTCGACGTGTGAGGACAATTCCTGAGGTCAGCGACGGCGCGCCTTGCGATCCTGCCGGTTTCCTGCAATCGGCAACTCATGGGCACCGGGGGGAAAGCTGGACAGGGGCGCCGCAGGGCGTCTGCGATGTTGGCCGCAGGGCCGCTGCTGGCACTTCTATGCGCTGCACCCGCCCATGCCGAGCGCGCCGAGCAGAACGCGGCCACGCAGTCGAGCGATGCCTTCGGCCATACTGTCGGCAACGAGCGCAGCGGGCTCTATGGCGCAGACGATGTGCGCGGGTTCAACCCGGGCGAGGCGGGCAACAACCGGCTTGATGGGCTCTTTTTCGATTTTCAGGGCTTCGTCTCGGGCCGGTTGATCGAAGGCAACACGGTGCGCGTCGGGCTCGCGGCGCAGCGCTTTCCCTTCCCCGCGCCTTCGGGGCTGGTCGACTACGAGTTAAAAGTGCCGCACGAGAGCGCTGCCCTCCGCCTTGAGGTCGATACTGCCGGTTCGAGCGCGCCGGGGCCGGGCGCGGTTGTCGAAGCGCGGCTGCCGCTTGGCGGTGGTCGCTGGGGCATCGCGCTCGGCGCGGGCTACCGCGATGCCGGGCGCTCGGAAGGCGGTGGGCAGCAGTTCCACACGCTTTCCGCGCTCGTCCGCTATCGCCCGGCGGCAGGGACCGAGTTCACCGTGTTCGCCAGCACCAGCCACACCCGGGGCTTTGAGGCGCGGGCGACCTATTTCCCCGCCGGCATCGCGCCGCCGCCGCGGATCGAGCGCGGCCGCTTCCTTGGGCTCGACTGGGCGAGCTCTGACAGCCACAACCAGACTCACGGTGCGATGGCGAAAGTGGCGCTCGGCGGTGGCTGGCGGCACCACGCCGGGCTGATCGTCGCCAACCGGCACCAGGACAGCGCATTCGCCGACCGGCTGATTGGCGTCACTCCCGATGGCCGGGCGAGCCGTGTGGTGATCGCCGATCCGGGGCCCCAGGACGCCATCCTGTCGGGCGAGCTGCGGCTGATCCGCGAGTGGCGCGCCGGCGCGCTTTCGCACAGCCTTACCGCGAGCCTGCGCGGCCGACGCAAGAACCGGCGGTTTGGCGGCAGTGAGACCGTGTCGCTCGGTTCCGGACCGATCGACGATCCCGCCGCCTGGCCGGCGCGTGCCCCCGCTTTCGCCTATCGTCCGCAGGACGAGGACCGCGTGCGCCAGCTCGCCGCCGGGCTCAGCTACAACCTCCTCTGGCAGGGCCGCGCCAGCCTCGATGTGGGCGTGTCGCAGGGTTTCTATCGCAAGAACATCGACTTCGCCGACCCGCGGCTCGCCGACACGAGCAGCCGCGACCGGCCCTTGTTGTGGAACCTGTCCGCCTCGGTCTCGCTGTCTGATCGGCTGATCGCCTTCGCCGGGCTGTCGCGCGGGCAGGAGGACGCGGTGATTGCTCCCGATGTCGCGGTCAACCGCTCCGAGGCGCCGCCGGCGATTCGCACTCGCCAGGTCGAGGCCGGGCTGCGTTTCGCGTTGGCCGAACGGCTGGCGCTTGTCGTCGGCGCATTCGAGATTGCCCGGCCATATTACAACCTCGACCCAAGCCTTCGCTATCGCGAGCTTGGCCGGCTGACCAACCGCGGGCTCGAGTTCTCGCTGACCGGGCAAGTGGCCCCCGGGCTCAGCGTCGTCGGCGGGCTCTTGTTCGCCGATCCCAAGATTTCCGGCGAGGCAGTGGCAAGCGGACTGATCGGCCAGCGCCCGGTTGGCCAGGTGCGCCGCCGGCTGGCGACCAATATTGACTGGCGCACCCGGGGCGGCAAGGGGCCGCTCTCATTCGATCTCTATGTCGAGAGTTTTTCCAGCCGGGTCGGCAATGTCGCCAACACGCTGGTCGCCCCGCCGCGTACGCAAATGAACTTCGGCGCGCGCTATCGTTTCAATCTCGCCGGGGCGCGGGTGATCCTGCGCCCGCAAGTGATCAATCTGTTCAATGCCTATGGCTGGCAGGTCTCCTCCAGCGGCGGCTTCACTTATTCCACTGGCCGCTTCGGCAGCCTCGCGCTCACGGCCGATTGGTAAGGGTCAGTCGCCGAGCAGCCGCCGAGCCATGGCGCGTACGTCGTCGGCCATGTCTTCCCGCGCCAGCGCCAGGGCCAGCGTCGCCTCGACAAAGCCGATTTTCGAGCCGCAGTCATAGCGCTTGCCGGCAAAGGTTACCGCGTGGAACGGCTGCTGGCCGAGCATTTTCGCCATGGCATCGGTTAGCTGGATCTCGCCGCCCGCGCCCTTGCTCTGGGTTTCGAGCACCTGCATCACTTCGGGCTGGAGGATATAGCGGCCCGAGATGATCAGGTTCGATGGCGCGGTATCGATGGGGGGTTTTTCGACCAGCCCGACAACTTCGGTAATGGCTCCTTGCGTTGCACCCGGCGCGATCACGCCATAGCTCGAAACCTCTTCATGCGGCACTTCGAGCACGCTGATCAGATTTCCGCCGATCTCGCCATAGGCATCGACCATCTGCTTCATGCAGCCCGGCTCGCCGATCATCAGCTCGTCGGGCAGGAAAATCGCGAATGGCTCATCGCCAACGATCGCCCGCGCGCACCAGATCGCATGGCCGAGCCCCAGCGGCACTTGCTGGCGAACCGCGACGAGATTGCCAGGCGCGAGCCGCGTCGGCTCGAGGATTTCGAGCGTCTTGGCGCGGTCGCGCATGGTCGCTTCGAGTTCATAAGCGACATCGAAGTGGTCGATGATCGAAGTCTTGCCGCGCCCGGTCACGAAGATCATCTGCTCGATCCCCGCCTCGCGCGCTTCGTCCACCGCATACTGGATCAGCGGCCGGTCGATGATCGGGAGCATTTCCTTGGGGATCGCCTTGGTGGCGGGCAGGAAGCGCGTGCCCAACCCGGCGACGGGGAAGACGGCTTTGCGGATGGGGCGTGGCTTCTGGCTCATCGCGCCGCGAAATCGCAGGTCGCCCGGCATGCGTCAACCCAAGCAACTTGCCGCCTTCGCGTTTCGCGCTAAAGCCAAGCCATGGACAAAATCATCATTCACGGCGGCAAACGCCTTTCCGGCACCATCCCCATCTCCGGCGCGAAGAACGCGGCGCTCACGCTTCTGCCCTGCGCGTTGCTGACCGACGAGCCGCTGACGCTGCGCAACCTGCCGCGTCTCGCGGACATCGACGGCTTTCAGCACCTGATGAACCAGTTCGGCATATCGACCACCATCGCTGGCAGCCGCCCGGAAGATTTCGGCCGGGTGATGACCCTGGAAGCCACGCGGATCACCTCCTCGGTCGCGCCTTACGAACTGGTGCGCAAGATGCGCGCCTCGATTCTGGTGCTGGGCCCGATGCTGGCGCGGATGGGCGAAGCGACAGTGTCGCTGCCCGGCGGTTGCGCCATCGGCAACCGGCCGATCGACCTGCACCTGAAGGTGCTGGAAGCGCTCGGCGCGACGATCGAAATGGCGGCGGGCTATGTGAAAGCCGTAGCCCCCGATGGCGGCCTGCCCGGCGGGCGCTACAGCTTCCCGGTAGTCTCGGTCGGCGCGACCGAGAATGCGCTGATGGCGGCGGTGCTGTGCAAGGGCAAATCGACGCTCCACAACGCCGCGCGCGAGCCTGAAATCGTCGACCTGTGCAACCTGCTGGTCGATATGGGCGCAGAGATCGAAGGCATCGGCACCAGCGACATCACCATCCACGGCGTCCCTCGCCTGCACGGCGCAACCTACCGCGTGATGAGCGACCGTATCGAGGCCGGTTCTTATGCTTGCGCCGCCGCGATTACCGGCGGCGAAGTCACGCTTAAAGGCGCGAAAATCGAGGAAATGGACGCCACCGTGCAAGCGCTGCGCGATGCCGGGATCAGCGTCGAGCCAGTGCCGGGCGGAATCCATGTGGCCGCCGACGGGCCGCTCAAAGCCATTACCCTCTCCACCGCCCCCTACCCGGGCTTCGCCACCGACATGCAGGCGCAACTGATGGCGCTGCTCTGCCGCGCGGACGGGGCCAGCGTGCTCACCGAAACCATCTTCGAAAACCGCTATATGCATGTGCCTGAACTTAACCGTATGGGCGCGAAGATCGAAACCAAGGGCCGCACTGCAGTGGTCCATGGCGTGGCGGGTCTGCACGGCGCCGAAGTGATGGCGACGGATCTCCGCGCCTCAATGAGCCTGGTGATTGCCGGGCTGGCGGCGGAAGGAGAGACGCAGGTGCACCGGCTATATCACCTCGACCGGGGGTATGAGCGGCTGGAAGAGAAGCTGGCCCTGGTGGGCGCGGATGTGGAGCGGGTTGGGGGGGATTGACCGAACCTAGCGAAAAGTTAGATTGAAGTTTCCGGGAAAAGGCAGCCTCCTGGCACCCTTACGGGGTATCTGGCGTTCCCGCCCAAGCGTTGCGGCTTTTGATCGAGGGGCACTCATGCCTCTCATGGGAACGCTTATGACTGA
>CAXNKI010000156.1:0-4707 GCA_964202645.1 Alphaproteobacteria bacterium
TCAATCGCCGCAAGAAGCCGGACACGCAAATCCAACGATAAAGGCTGCCCCATCCATGCTGGCCTCCTTCACCAGCACGGATTCTGAATCAGAAAATCCGCCCCTTGGGAATCCCTTATGATTCAGAACGGTCGAAAACCGCTCTAATAGCACGAGTGCTGTCCGTGCCAATGATGGTGGGCATTGGCCAGGATGAAGACCAGAAATCCTTAGATGTCGGTGTGGATGTGCCGCTTGCGCCCCTTGACCTTGATGCCCGCATCAAAGCCCGAGATCCTGCCACTTCCCGTCGCATGACATGCAAAGTCTATGCTGGACTGGGTCTGGCCTGGGTCGTGCCAGCTTCCCTGCCCAAAGCCACCCAAGCCATGCCCAAACCCGCCTACAGGGTTTCGTACCTTTCGCCGCATGTGTCGTGATTGCCTTGTGAAAAGTACGGTGCGCTTAGGGGACTCGAACACCTGACTCCATCACTAAGAATGTTGGGGCATCCGGTAGACAGGCACAGGGCAAACTAATGGAAAGCCAATAAACCTCCTTGCCAGTGCTTGATCGCCTCGATCGGCCAGACCAGCATCAGCACGTTGAGCGTCAGGTTGTCGCGGATCATCGCGAGAGTGAACAGCTCGAAGGCAGCGACGAGCGCGAGCGACGCTTTCCACGGCAGGCGGCTGGCGATCCAGAAGCCGAGCAGCATCCAGCCGATATCGGCCATCGAATTGACGATGGAATCGCCGGAATAACCGAAGCTGACCGTCACAGCGCGGTAGCGCTCGATAATCATCGGCGAATTTTCGAGGATCTCCCAGCTTGCCTCAAGCGCGACCGCAATCGGCAGCGCCCAGCGCGCAGGCATGCCATCGAACCAGTTCCACTTGCGCCAGAACAGGTGGGCGAGGGCATAGAAGAGGAGCCCGTGGGTGATATGGCTGAACGTGTACCAGTCGGCGATATGCTGGCTGTTTTCCGCCGATTCCACCGCGCCCCACCACAGCTTGACCGAGCCGCAGGCGCAGATCGGCGGGCGCTGCATGGCGTAGAGGACGAAAGCGCAATAGGCCCAGATCGCGAGGCCTGCGATCAGCGCGCGGCGATGGGGCATCAGGCTGGGCGGCATCAGGCTGGTCATGCTGGCTTCTCCCCCTTGCCGAAATGATGGCCGATTGCGCCGCTTTTGCCAAGCGTTCCCCCAAGCGCAGGTTGCCCCCGCGCGGCCAAACCTCTAAGCGCAAAGCGAATGATTGGGCGCACAAATAGACCTGTCAGGCCGCATGGGGCCTGGGCGTGACTCGCGCTTGCGTCATCGGCGCGGGCTTCGCCGGCCTTGCCCTCGCCATCCGGCTGCAAAGTTCGGGTGCCGAGACGGTGCTGATCGAAGCACGCGATGCCCCCGGCGGACGGGCGGGCCCTCGCGAACGCGCAGGATTCCGCTTCGATGCAGGCCCTCCCGCGATTGCCGATCAGGCGGCGCTGGCCGAGCTGTGGCAGCTTTCGGGCGGCGATATCGACAGCGATGTAACCTGGCTGCCGCTCTCGCCGCTGCGGCGCTATTCGTGGCCCGACGGCAGCCAGATCGATCTGGCTGGCGGCGAAGGGGCAGAAGCGGCCATGCGCAGCGAGGTTGCCCGCATCGCGCCAGGCGATGCCGCCGGCTACGAGGAATTCCTGCGCTGGTCGGATCAAGCCCGGCGCGATGGCGGGGTGCCCTGGCTGGGGCAGAGCCCGCGCGATCTGGCGGGGCTTGCCCGCGCCGCGCCGATGCTGGCGCGGCATCAGGCCTGGCGCTCGGCCTATGGCATCATCTCCCATTTCGTGAAGAGCGAGAAGCTGCGCGAGGCGATTGCAGTTTCCGCGCTTGCCGCAGGGGCAAATCCGCTGGTTGCCAGCGCCTTTCATGCCCTGAGCCATCGGCAGGAGCTGAGCGGCGGCCTGTTCTGGCCAAAGGGTGGCATGGCCAAGCTCGCGGCGACCATGGCGAAGCATTTCACCAAGCTGGGCGGGCGCACAGTGCTCCACGATCCGGTGCTGCATGTCCATACGCTGGGGGACCGCGTCAGCGAGGTCGAATGCGTCAGCGGCTGGCGTGAGCGGTTCGACACGGTGGCCAGCAGCGCCGATGCGGTCCACACTTACCGCGACATGCTCGCCGCCAATCTGCGCGGGCCAGAGGTGGCTCGCCAGTTGCGCCGCCGCCGGTTTGCCCCCGGTCAGTTCACCGTCCACTTCGGCCTGCATGGCGGCTGGCCCGGCATCCCGCACGAGAGCGTGCTGTTTCCGCTGCGGTTCAAGCCGCTGATGCAGGACATTTTCGAGCACGGCGTGCTGCCGCGCGATTTCGTGCTGTTCCTGCAGCACCCCACAGTGACCGATCCCAGCCTCGCCCCACGAGGCAAGAGCCTGTTCCGCGCGACCATTCCGGTTGCCAATCAGGCGCGGCTGCCGATCGACTGGGAGCAGGCCGGTCCGTTGATCGAGCGGCGCATTCTCGACGAGATCGGCCGCCGCCTGATCCCCGACATCGACGACCGCATCGTCGTCAAGTTCCACACCACCCCGCGCGACATGGCGCTTGATTTCAACGCCTGGGCAGGCAGCGCCAGCGGCTTTGAAGCGACGCCGATGCAGTGCCTGTGGCCGCCGCTGGGCAATCGCGATGCCAAGTTGCGCAACCTGTTTTTTGCCGGAACCAATGCCCAGCCCGGCGCCGGCTTTGCCGGGGCGCTGGCCAGTGCGCGGGGTACGGCGCGGCGAATGCTAGAGGAAGCAAAATGAAGCGTCTTGCGGTCTATTGCGGCTCGGCGAGCCCAGCCGATCCGCGCTATGTCGCGTTGGCGCGTGATGTCGGCGAGGCGCTTGCCCGCCACGGCATCGGTGTGGTCTATGGCGGCGGTCGGCTGGGCTTGATGGGCGCGGTGGCAGGCGGTGCGCTGGCGGCAGGCGGCGAGGTGATCGGCGTGATCCCGGAAAAGCTGGTCGCCGCCGAAGTCGCAAACCCCGATTGCACCGAGCTGCACACGGTTTCCGGAATGCACGAGCGCAAGCTGATGTTCACAGAGCTGTCTGACGGTTTCCTCACCCTGCCCGGCGGCGTGGGGACGATGGATGAGCTGTGGGAAGCGGTCAGTTGGGCGCAGCTGGGCTATCATGCAAAGCCGGTCGGCCTGCTCAATGCCTTCGGCTTTTTCGACCATTTGCTGGCGTTCAATGCGCACATGGCGGCTGTGGGCTTTGTCCGCGAGGCGCATCGCGGCATCCTGATCGCCGAAGACGAGCTTGATCTGCTGCTGGAGCGCATGGCGGCGCACGAGCCGGTGCGCACCATTTCCGCCATGCGGGTTGACGAGCTGTGATCGCCGAGGCCGGACTTGTCGCCCTGTGGTTGGGCGCGGCCATGGCGCTGGCGCAGCTGGCGCTGGGCTGGCTGGCGACGCGCCCGGCGCAGGCCGCTCTGGGCCACGCGATCGCGCCAGTGGCGGTGGTGCAGGCGGTATTTGTCAGCCTGTCCTTTGCCTGCCTGATCGCGGTCTTTGCCCGGTCCGACATGTCGGTGCTGCTGGTCGCGAGCAACAGCCATTCGATGAAGCCGATGATCTACAAGATCTCGGGAACCTGGGGGAACCACGAAGGATCGATGCTGCTGTGGGTAACGATCCTGGCGCTGGCGGGCGCGACGATTGCCCTGTTCGAGCGCAAATTACGCGCCGATACCAAGATGGCGACATTGGCGGCGCAGGCGGCGATTGCGCTCGGATTCTATGCCTTCCTGCTGTTCGCATCCAATCCCTTCGCGCGGATTGCCGGCGTGGTGGAGGGGCAGGGGCTCAATCCGCTGTTGCAGGACCCGGGCCTCGCGTTCCATCCGCCGACGCTTTACGCCGGCTATGTCGGCATGTCGGCGGCGTTCAGTTTCGCGGTCGGCGCCCTGCTCACCCGCAATGTCGGGGCGGAATTTGCCCGCGCCATGCGGCCGTGGATTCTGGGCGCCTGGGTGCTGCTTACCATTGGCATCGTCGCCGGGTCCTACTGGGCCTATTACACACTCGGCTGGGGCGGATGGTGGTTCTGGGATCCGGTGGAAAATGCCAGCCTGATGCCATGGCTCGCGGCGACCGCGCTGATCCATTCGGTGACCGTTCTGGCGACCCGCGACGGCCTGCGCGCCTGGACGATCATGCTGGCGGTTCTGGCATTCTCGATGTCGATGGTCGGCACGTTCCTGGTGCGCTCTGGCGTGCTGACCAGCGTGCATAGCTTCGCGGTCGATCCGCAGCGCGGGATTTTCATTCTGGCCCTGCTGGCGATCTACATCGGCGGCGCCTTGACGCTTTTCGCACTGCGCGTCGGCACGGTGAGCGAAGGCACGCGGTTTGACGCGGTGAGCCGCGAGGCGGCGTTGGTGGCCAACAACCTGCTGCTCACCGTAATCCTCGTTGTCGTGCTCGCAGGCACTTTGTGGCCGCTCGCGCTCGAGGGGCTGAATGGCGCCAAGATTTCGGTCGGCGCGCCCTATTTCAACAGCGCGGCGGGGCCCTTGGCGCTGATCCTGATGGCGCTGCTCGCCGCTGGGCCCTTGCTGCGCTGGCGCAGTGACCGGCCATCGCAAGTGCTGCGCCGCATGGTTCCGGCGCTGCTGGTCATGGCGCTGACGGTATTGGCGCTGGTGCTGTTCGCCGGGCCGATCGGCGTGCTGCCTTTCGCCGGCCTAGT
>CAXNKI010000157.1:0-4680 GCA_964202645.1 Alphaproteobacteria bacterium
GGTGCATTCGGCAATCGAGAACTTCGGCGCGCTCCATGCCGTGGTCAACAATGCCGGCATCCTGCAAATAGTCCCCTTCATTGAGGAGAGCGAGGAAAACTGGGATCGGACGATGCGCGTCCATTTGCGGGGGCATTTCTGCGTCGCGCGGCATGCGGCGGGCCATTGGCGCGCGGAGCATGCTGCCGGGCGCCCCGTCGCGGCGCGCATCGTGAACATCTCGAGCGGGGCCGGCCTGCATGGCGCGGCGAACCAGGCGCCCTACGCCGCAGCGAAGGCCGGCATCGCCGCACTCACCATCACCCAGGCCGCCGAACTCGGCCAGTTTGGCATCACCGCCAATGCCATTGCGCCGACCGCGCGCACCCGCATGACTACCGAATTCTGGCCGCAGCACACAGCCCGGCCTAACAGCGGCTTCGACGCGATGGACCCCGCGACTGTCGCGCCCATGGTGACCTGGCTCGGTTCCGAAGCCTCAGGCGAAGTGACAGGCTGCGTGTTTGAAGTCGGTGGCGGGATGATTGCCCTTGCTGAAGGCTGGCACATGGGCCCGATGATCGATCGCCAGCGCAAGTGGGAGCCGATGGAAATTGGCCCCGCAGTGGCAGGCCTACTCGCGCGGCGGCGCCCGCCAGCCCCGGTGTGGAACACCTGACTGCTCAGCCAGCCAGAGCCGCGTCCCCGCGGAGCGGTTTCAGCGAAACGGGAATTGCCCCCATGCGCGGGATTCCGCTGTAACGATCGAAGCCGTCGTCGAGCGCAGTCAGGCGATTGACGTTGGCGCCGTGCCTGCGCGGGTCTTGCTTTTCGTCAGGATGCAAGCCGAAGCCATGCGCAATTGCGACAACGCCTCGGCGCAAGTCAGCATCAGCATCAACCACCACTTCGATTGAACCATGGCGTGAGCGCAGCTCGGCCAGATCACCAGGGGCAAGCCCGAGTTCACCAAGATCGTCTGGGTGGAGAAACGCCGGATTGGTTCGGATGCGCAGCCGCTCCGCATCGACCCGCAGGCTGCCGTTGGTTGCATTCTGCATTCGCTTTGGAACCATCAGAAGCCGAAACTCTCCGCTTGCGGCCTGGATTGCAGAGACATCTTCCAGCGCCAGTTCGGCCAGCTCGGCCAACATGTCCGGGTTGGCCAGATCAAGGCGGTCGGCGCAGGCAGGATCGCGCGGCCCGATGTGCACGCGCGCTTCGTCAAAAACATGACCGTTGGGATAGAGGGCCAGCCGATCCAGCGGCACTGCCGATCCGGAAGCTATGAAAGCGTGGATGTCTTCGGTCGAAGGCTCGTTGGCCATGTCGACAGGGGCCAGCTCGGATGCGAACATGCTGCCGCATTCGAGCTGCAGGCCCAGGTGCCGCGCGATCCGGTAATAGAGCCGCCAAGCATCGATCACGTCGGACCCCTCCGGCGGATCAATCAGTGCCGGCTGGGCCGAGCCAAAGGGGTCGGAGAAACCATACCCCTGATGGAAAACGCTGTTGAGCTCCACCAGAAACGAAAGCACCGGGATCTCGAAGGCAATCTTCGAGGCAATCACATAGTCGGCGCTAAGCGCGGTCGGCGACATTTCGACATCGTGGGTGACCATCAGGTCGAGCGAGCGGAAGGCCTGATGCGTGCGGGCCTCGTCCGGCATGGTCCGCATAGCGCCGGCGTGCATGAACAAGGCGCGAATCTGGCCTTCGCCCGGCATCAGAATTTCGTCGACCAATGCAGCAGCTGGCATCCCCGCGACAGATTGTTTCAGCCCGCGAATGCGCATCTTCTCGCCAAATCCGGTCGCGGGAAAAGGCGCGCGCGGCTGGGCACGCGGGCTGGCCGGCGGCAAGAGCACTGGCGAGAACATCATCTCGTCGCCCTCCCCGGCCCAGAACCCGCGCAGCGTCTGCAGGCAGTTGTAAAGATAGGTTGTCAGCACACCCCGTCCGGTCATCGAAACGCCCGTCCCGGTGCCGAAATTGCCGCGCCGTGCCGTTGCGATGATTTCGGCGGCGGCTCGCAGATCGGCCTCGGGCACTCCAGCGCGCGTTGCGACAAAAGCAGGTGTGAACGGCGCCACTGCCTGAGCGAGTTCAGCAAGACCCGCGGCGTTGCGGCCGACGAATTCGTCATCAACTCCGCCCATGGCAATCACCAGATGCACCAGCCCGGCAGCAATTGCGGCGTCCTGGCCCGGTATCGGCTGAAGGTGGACATCTGCTCGCCGTGCGGTCTCGCTGCGGCGAGGATCAATCACAATAAGCTTTGTGCCACGGCGGACCAGTTCCTTCAGCCGCATGCCCGGGTTTTGACCGAAATACTGCTTGGAAATGACCGGGTTACCGCCGATGATCAGCATCACGTCGAGCGTTTCGGGCCGCATCCGTCCCCCGTCCCATGCGCCGTGCAACGCTTCGGCTATCTTGGTGTTGGGCTGATCGAGCGTCGCCATACTGAAGAACATCGGCGAGCCGATTGCTCGTAGCAGCGACATCATTACTGGCGCGGTCGCTACTTGCTCAACCCCCGGATTGCCGAGGAACCCTGCCACCGCGCGAGGGCCATGCCGGTCAATGATCTCCTTCAGCCGCTCGGCGATTTCCGTAATTGCCGTGTCCGTGTCGATCGGCTCAAAACTGCCGTCAGGTTGACGCTTCATGCTCGTGAGCAGCCGGACCGGATTGTTGTGGAGCGCAGGCAGCGCGCGGCCTTTTGGACAGGTATAGCCGTTGTATAGCGGCGCCTCCCGGTTGCCTTCGACCCGCGCGACCCTGCCACCTTCGAGCGTGACAACGACCGGACAATAGGCCGAGCAAATCCTGCAGGTCGATGGCCTGACCTCGCTCATGCCAGCTTGCGGCCCAGGCCATAGTCCCCGCCCAGTGTAGTCCGCTCGACGATGCGCACTTCGTCAAACGGTGCAGGCGTCACACGGTGCAGCATGCGCCAGTTGTCCCACAGCACCATCTCGTCGGGCTGCCACTTGTGATAATAGGCTGGGCTGTCCCAAAGGTGGTTCGACAACATTGTCAGCAGTTTATTGCCCTCGTCGTTTTGCATCCCAAGTATGTATTGGGCAAAACGCGGCGAGAGATTGAGCGCCTTGCGCCCCGTTGCGGGCTGCGTGAAGACCAGCGGATGCACGACAGCCGGCCAGTCACGTTCAGCGCGTGCATACATCGAGCGGTTGGCAGGCCCGGCCTTGACATAGACCACTTTCTCACGAGCACACCATGGCGATGACTCGACGGGGCCGAATTTGTAAACGACCTCAAGGCCTTCAATTCGACTTCTGACCTCATCTGGAAGGCGATCATAGGCATCTATCTGGTCGACATAGCCAGTCTCGCCGCCACTGCTGGTGATCTTCGTCGCATGCAGAATGCCGCCGTGATTGATCTTTTCGGTGAAGATAATGTCCTTGTGCCAGGGCAGCCAGCCACAGCCGGGCACGCCGTCAACTTCGATCAAGTCCTCGTCGTCACCTTGCGGGTTGGATACGAGCCGGATCAGCTTATCATGCTCGGGATGCCGGATTTCACGGACTGGATGCACGATAGTTTCGGCAAAGCACTCACTCAGGGCGACCTGAAAGGCAGGTGTGACTTTGCTGCCACGAAAAATCAGGAGGCCATCGACGATCCAGCGCTCGCGCAGGCGCCGGCGCGTTTCGTCGTCGTCAAGATCTCCGGGTATCAGGCCGGTGACCAGACAGCCGAAATTCAGGTCATTGGACAGTCGCTCAATGGTGAAAGTCATGTTCCGCTCCATCCGCCGGGCAGCATCCACCCTATCCGGCATGCTAGGCAGCGATTCGGTTCAGGTCTTGACTGTTCACGCCATGGCGCGATCAAGACCTGTCGCGCAGGGTCAAGCCAGACCGCACCGCTCTGGCATTATTGCGAGACCGAACCACCAAGCCTTGCGAGTTGCGACATGTCCAGCATTCACCTTGTCGATCCCGAATTGCTGCCCGTGCTGGAAGTTGCGCCAGACATGGGCGTGTCTCCCGAAAAACTGGCCTCAGCGCGTGCGGCGATCGCAATGATGACGCAGATGGGGCTGGAACAGGCCGATCCCCGGGTGACGGCGAGCGAGCATTTCGCGCCTGGTCACGGCAGTGGCCCCGACGTGCGCGTGGTGCTCTACAAGCCGGACGATCTGCCCGACGGCGCCCCCGTCGTGCTCCAGATCCATGGCGGCGGCTTCTTGTTCGGGACGGCAGAGCTCGGCGATCCACGCAACCGGGCGATGGCTCGCGCAGTCGGCTGCGCGGTCGCTTCGGTCGAATACCGGCTGGCGCCTGAGACCGCCTTTCCCGGCGGGCTCGACGATTGCTACGCCGCGCTGGTCTGGATGCATGGTCAGGCCGGCTCGCTCGGGCTCGATCCAGAGCGAATTGCAATTCGCGGCGAAAGTGCAGGCGGCGGAATGGCGGCGGCGCTGGCAGTCATGGCCCGCGATCTTGGCGGCCCGGCAATCTGCTTTCAGCTGCTGGTCTATCCGATGCTCGACGACCGGACTGTGGATGCTCCGCCAAACCCGCACACCGGCGAGTTCATCTGGGACCGCGCCTCGAACCGCTTCGCATGGGATAGCTGGCTTGGCATGCCCGCTGGCACTGGCAAGGTTCCGGCGCTGGGCGCCCCCGCCCGGACTGCGGACCTCGCCGGCTTGCCTCCCACTTG
>CAXNKI010000158.1:0-4676 GCA_964202645.1 Alphaproteobacteria bacterium
GCACTTGCGCTCAAGACCGGCGAGGCGTTCGACGTGAAAGTCCAGCCAGTGGTCGAAAAGCGCGACACGATCACCTCGGCTGAGTGGGAGCAGTTCGCCCGCTGGAAAGTCACCTATTCCGATGGCCGTGTGGTCGAGGCAATGGCGGAGCGGCCCAAGACTTATTACCGCACACAAATGCGCTACATCGTCACCAACGCCCGCTCGCAGCCGGTGACAGTCGATGTCGTGCAGGCCGGGCTGAACTCCTGGTGGTGGTGGCGCGATCTGCGCGTGCCAGAGGAAAGCATCAAAGGCACCCAGGACAGCGCCGACGAGCGCCGCTGGGAAGTGCCGGTCCCGGCCAATGGCAAGACCGAACTGACGGTCACTTTCCTGACGCCGTGGTGAAATGGTGCCTCTCCCCCCTCCCCTGAATGGGAGGGGCTTTATGGCGTTGCTCGCCGCATTGCTCCTTCCTACCCCTGCGCTCTCCGCGCCGCCGGTGATCTCGCTTGCGCCAGACAGCGTCGCGGTCACGCTCTACCGCGATCCAGACCGCGCGCCGGGCAACGCAATCAACCGGGCGAACCCTACCTCCTTCGCGCTGATTGCCGAGACCCGCACCGTCACCCTGCCGCCAGGCGTCGTGACCGTACGTTTCGAGGGCGTCGCTAGCGGCATCGTGCCGCAATCAGCGATCCTGTTTGGCACCAACCCGCGCGAGCGCAACCGCGATGCCGCGCTGCTCAGCCACAAGGGACTGCTCGACCATTTCACCGGCCAGCAAGTGACCCTGCGGCGGACTGATCCCGCCAGCGGCAAAACGGTGGAAGAACGCGCAACAATCCGCTCGTCGCAAGGCGGGGTGCTGATCGACACGCCGCGCGGCATCGAAGCGGTCTATTGCACCGATCTGGCGCAGACCCTGCTCTATCCCGAGGCACCCGCGACCCTTTCGGCCAAGCCGGTGCTCTCGATGACCACCCGCGACCAGCCGGGCGGCACAGTCACCATCACGCTGGCCTATATTGCCACTGGCTTTGACTGGGACGCGACCTATGTCGCTACCTTGGATGACGACGGCAAGACCATGGCCCTGCTCAGCTGGCTGACCATGGCAAGCGGCGATGATACCAGCTTTGCCGATGCCACGACCGCTGCCGTGGCGGGCAAAGTCAACCGCTCGGCCGACACCCGCGACGACACCGGGCGCCAGGTGCGCGCCGAAGCGGAAGGATTTGCACGCAATTTCGGCTGCTGGCCGCGCGGCACCACCAGCGATCCATATTACCCCCCCTCGCCACCGATATCCGAAGCGGCGCCGATGATAATGGACATGGTGGGCTCGAGCGAAATCATGGTCACGGCCATGCGGCGCGAGCAGAAGTCGATGAACGCCCCGGGCATGCTGAAAGCCGTTTCCGAAGCGCTGGGAGACCTCAAGCTCTACCGCATTCCAGAGCCTGTGACCGTCGCTGCCCGCTCGCAGAAGCAGGTCGCATTCCTCGGCAAAGATCGCATCACCGGTCAACTGGTCTATCGCAGCCGCGCTTATGGCATGGCGCTTGATGGTACGCAGATGCTGTTCCGTTTCCGCAACCGAAAGGCCGACGGGATCGGCGAGCCGCTGCCGGCGGGCAAAGTCGTGGTCTATCAGGGCAGCGACTGGGGCCGCATGCTGGTCGGCGAAGGCCAGACGCCGGACAAGGCGCTGGAGGAGGAAGTCGAATGGGTTTTCGGCGAGCCGACACAAGTCACCGCCGAAGTCACGACCGGCGATGCTGCGGCAAAGCAGGGCGAAGCTGCCACCGCAACGATCCGCAACGCCAATCCCTTCCCGGTGCGCTATGAGATCGACTTTCCGCTGGGGGACAGGACGGCCTATTCCGGCCTGCCCGGCAGGCTGACCGAGAAGCCCGGCAAGCGCGTCTGGGCCGCAACCATCCCGGCCAATGGCACCGTGCGGCTCACCTGGCGAGCGGTGGAAATCGACTGACAGGATTGACAGCGCCCCCCTCTCACCGGCCATAGTGCCCGCAAGCGCAAGCCAGGGGAGAGATCATGGCGAAGTTCACCACAGACGAGGCGGCGGCAGTACTCGCCATCCAGCAAGTCATCAACGAATGGGGCGACGAGCTCGACCAGAACGACGGGCTGAAGATGCTTGAGGCTGACGTACTGACGGCGGACTGCCGCTATTTCGTCGGCGGCGAATGGCGCGAAGGCCGCGACGCCGCGGCGCAGTTCTACATCGAGCGGAAGGCCCGGCTGGAGGCGGCCGGCGGCGCGCCGGTGATGCGGCACATCATGTCGAACTACCGCGTGTCGCTGCTCGCGTCCGGCCAAGCGAAAGTGGGCTTCCTGCTGTTATTCTTCGCAAAGGCCGGCGAGCCGCCTTTCGTGGGCTATTGCGATCCGCTGGCTGTCGCCGACGTGCGCATGGAATGCCGGCTGGAAGCGGACGGCCACTGGCGCATTTCCAGCTTCGACAGCGGACAGATCTTCCAGCGCGGATAGGCTGGCTGGCAACCCTCCCGCCCATGTGCTAAGCTGCGCACCGCAAGCGGCCCCAAGGCGCGCTTCGCAGGAGGGGAGCCATGTCCGCACTCGCTCTGTCCATTGGCGCCGCGCTGGCCCTCGCCGGGGCTGGTGACGCACCCGCCGATCCCACGCTCGCCGCGATCGGCGGCGATGCCGAAATTATACGCACTCAGACGGACCGCGACAGACGGATGACCGTGCCGGTGCGCATCGGTGAAGGCGAGCCTTACCATTTCGTCATCGATACCGGCTCGCAGACCACCGTGCTCGCCCACGACATTGCCGAGCGCATGGCGCTGCGCCCGGGGCGGCGCGCGCAGGTCGTCGGCATCGGTGGCAGCGAGATGGCCGAAACCGCGATCATCGGCGAACTGGGCCTTGGCCGCCGCTCGTTCAACGATCTCGAAGTGCTGCTCTTCGAAGGCCGCCACATTGGCGCGGACGGCATCGTCGGGATTGACAGCCTCCAGCGCCAGCGCGTGCTGATGGACTTTGCCGCGAACCAGCTGACGGTCGGCGACGCGCGCAGCCTGGGCGGAAACCGCGGTTTCGACATCGTGGTCACCGCGCGGCGCAAGCTCGGCCAGTTGATCATGACTGACGCCACGATCGACGGGATCGCGGTCAACGTTGTGATCGATACCGGCGCGGAAACATCGATTGGCAACCGCGCGCTGCAGCGCGCGCTGCGTCAGCGCGGCGTGCTGGAGCAGATCACCCTGACCAGTGTCACCGGCCAGCAGGTCCAGGCCGACATCGCCTACCCGGAGAAGCTCTCGATCGGCAGCGTCGACATCAGCCGGCTGATGGTCGCCTATGTCGACTCGCCGGTATTCAGCGTGCTCGATCTCGAATCACGGCCTGCAATGCTGCTGGGCATTCGCGAGCTGCGCCTGTTCAAGCGCATCGCGGTCGATTTCGGTGCGCGCAAGGTCTATTTCGACTTGCCGAGCTAACTGACGGCATCCTGCGCGCGGACGACTTCGCTAAAGTAGGCGATGGTCTTTTCCAGACCCTGGCGCAGCGGCACTGCGGGCTCCCAGCCGAGTTCGGCGCGGGCTTTCGTGATATCTGGCTGGCGCTGCTTGGGATCGTCGGTGGGCAGCGGCAGGTAGGTCAGCTTCGATTTGCTGCCGGTCATCTCGATCACCAGGCTTGCGAGCTCCAGCATCGAAAACTCGCCGGGATTGCCGAGGTTGACCGGGCCGGTGACTGCCTTGTCGGTCGCCATCATCGCCATCAGGCCGCGCACCAGATCATCAACATAGCAGAACGAGCGGGTCTGCTGGCCTTCACCATAGATCGTGATGTCCTCACCGCGCAGCGCCTGGACGATGAAATTGGAGACCACGCGCCCGTCATTGGGGTGCATGTGGGGGCCATAGGTGTTGAAGATACGCACCACCTTGATGCCCACATCATGCTGGCGGCGATAGTCGAAGAACAGCGTCTCGGCGCAGCGCTTGCCTTCGTCATAGCAGGAGCGTGGACCGATCGGGTTCACGTTGCCCCAGTACTCCTCGACCTGCGGGTGGATATGCGGATCGCCGTAAACCTCGCTGGTCGAGGCCTGCAGGATGGGAATGCGCAGCCGCTTGGCCAGCCCCAGCATGTTGACCGCGCCGATCACACTGGTCTTGGTCGTCTGCACTGGGTCGAACTGATAGTGCACCGGCGAGGCCGGGCAGGCGAGATTGTATATCTCGTCGACCTCGACATAGAGCGGAAACGTCACATCGTGGCGCATCAGCTCGAAATTGGGATGGTCCAGCAGGCCCGCGATATTGGCGCGAGTGCCAGTGAAGAAATTGTCGACGCAGAGCACATGGTGGCCCTGCTCGACGATCCGGGCACACAGGTGCGAGCCGATGAAGCCGGCGCCGCCAGTGACCAGAACGCGCTTCTGAATCGAATAGCGGCTCGAGCGATCATATTCAGTCATGTGAAGCTAGTTCCTAGTCCTGTGCCCAGCCGGCGGCGCTGCAATAGGCATCGAGATCGGCAAGGCAAGCCCCGCGCGCCGATGCATCGCCTGCCTCGACGCCGCGATACCAGTCAGCGGTGCGCGCAACGGTCTCGTTGAAATCCCACACCGGGCTCCAACCGAGCCGTGCCACCGCACGGTCGATCGAGAGGCGCAGCAGCCCTGCCTC
>CAXNKI010000159.1:0-4667 GCA_964202645.1 Alphaproteobacteria bacterium
TGCGCACCGGGCGCAAGGGGCTGGCGGCGGCGACGCTGTTGCTCGACATGGGCAAGGGCTTTCTCGCCGTATGGCTTGCCTGGCTCTGGTTTCCGGATTGGGCGGTCTTGGCCGCAATGGGCGCGTTCCTTGGCCATTGTTTCCCGGTCTGGCTCAAGTTCAATGGCGGCAAGGGCGTGGCCACGATGATGGGGGTGGCGCTTGGTCTGGCATGGCCCATCGGCGCGGTCTATGCCGCAGTCTGGCTGGGCGTGCTCGCCACTACACGCTTTTCGTCGCTCGCCGGGATCAGCGCGGCGGTCAGCGCACCTCTTGCGGCGTTTGCGACAGGGCGCGCCGAATTCGTTCCAGTACTCGCCGCGCTCGCATTGCTGGTAACCTTGCTCCACCGCGCCAACATCGCCCGCCTGCGCGCCGGGACCGAGCCGAAGGTAGGCGCGAAATCGTGAGTCTCTCGCAGGAGGAGGCTTTCGCCCGCATCCGGCTGCTGCGCTCGCCCAATGTCGGCCCGGTGAGCTATGGCCAGTTGCTGCGCCGTTTCGGCAGTGCAGGCGCGGCGCTGGAGGCTTTGCCTGATCTTGCCGCGCGCGGCGGGGCGCCATACCGCGCTGCGGCACCGGTGAAGATCGAGGAGGAAGCTGCGCGGGTGCGGGGGGCAGGCGCGCGTTATCTCTTCCGCGATTCGCCCGATTATCCCGAGGCCCTGCGCGAGAGCCCTGCCGCGCCGCCGATCCTGATCGTGCGCGGCCATGCGACGATTGCGGCGCGGCCGGCGGTGGCGCTGGTTGGTGCGCGCAATGCCTCGGCGGCGGCGGTCAAGCTAGCTCGCACATTTGCCGCAGAGCTCGCCGAGGCGGGCTTTGCCGTGGTCTCGGGCCTTGCGCGCGGGATAGACGGCGCGGCGCATCGCGGCGCGCTGGCGGCGGGCAGTTCGGGAGGCGGCACGATCGGGGTGATCGCCAGCGGCATCGACATTTCCTATCCGCCGGACCATGCCGACTTGCAGGAGCAGATCGCCGGCGAAGGCCTGCTGATGACCGAATTTGCGCCTGGTACCGAGCCGATTGCCCGCCATTTCCCCGCGCGCAACCGCATCATCGCCGGGCTGGCCATAGGTACGCTGGTGGTCGAGGCTGCGCCCAAATCGGGCTCGCTGATCACCGCGCGGCTGGCGGGCGAGGCGGGGCGCGAGGTCATGGCGATCCCAGGCTCGCCGCTCGATCCGCGCAGTCATGGCTGCAACCAGCTGATCCGCGACGGCGCGGTGCTGGTGCAGAGCGCAGCTGATGTGATCGAACTGCTCTCCAGCTTCGACGGCATCCCGCGCTCACGCTTTCGCGAAGAGAGCGGCGAATGGGCAGCCTTCGAGGATAATCTCGCCCCGGAATTTGCAAGCGAGCTGTCGGAAGATCCCGCAGACATCGCCGGACTGCTCACCACCGCGCCGGTGGGCATCGACGAATTGATCCGCCAATGCGGGGAGAGTGCGGCGGCTGTGCAGCTGGCCTTGCTCGAACTGGAGCTGGCCGGCAGGCTGGTGCGCCATGCCGGAGGGCGGGTTTCGCTGGCCTGAAACCCTGCCTGCTTCGGCGATTGCAGCAGGCAACGAGCTTGATACTATCCGCGCCATCGTCAACGCGATTCGGGGCATTTTTCATGATATTACGCAAGCTCACGGCGGCCTTTGCCGTATTGCTGCTGGTTGCCGTTCCTGCGCAAGGCGGAAGCCATCAAAGTCAATTCCGCCAAGAACCTGACCGGCACACAGCGCGTCGTCATCGGGCAGTTCTCGATCGGCTTCCTGATCGAACGCAAGGATTCGACCAAGGCCGGGGGCGGGCTGATGGGAAGCGGGTTCGGCGGTCGCTCGACTGTGCGCTCGACGCTGGGCGGCTACACGCCGGAAGATCTACAGAACGCCACCAATGCGGCCTATGACGATTTCGTTGCCAAGCTGACGGCGGCGGGTTTCGAAGTGGTCGACCGCGCCCCACTCGCGGCGGACCCGGCGGTAGCGCGCGAAGCGGGCGAGGCAGCCCCGCGCGAGTTCACCACCGTCACCGGGCGCGACGACAAGGCAAAGGTCATGGTCGTCGGAGCCAGTCAGACCGCACCGCTCCGCATCATGCCGGGCGATGTCATGGTCGGCGGCTTTGGTGCGATCGGCATGAACATGGCGGCCGGGCGGGTGCAGACGGCGTTTTCCAACTATGCCAAGGCGAACGATGCCCGGGTCATCAACGTGATCTACTACATCGATTTCGCCAACAGCGAGGAATACGGCGGCTGGTTCCGCAGTTCGTCAGCAATCAAGGTCAATGGAAGTCTCGCCTTGATGCCAGACTATTCCAAGGTCACGGTGATCGGCCCGGACTACAAAATCGGCTCGCTGGTGCTCAAGGACCCGGTCGCCGTGGGCGGCGATTTCTTCGACAAGGAAGATACCCAGAGCGGGGCAGAAAAGGCCACCAACCGGGTCGCGAACGTGATCGGCTTTCTGGGCGGCGTGGGCACCAACAGCTCGCGCAAGTTCTCGTTCACGGCTCGCCCGGGGGCATATGTCGCCGGGGTTGGACAGGCAACCGCTGAGGCAAGCACCCTGCTGGCGCAGAAACTGGCGACGCTGCGCTGAGGTTTAGCGCCGGCAGGCAGGTGTCCTGTCGGCGGCAGCGCAGAAGGTGGTCGCGGCAAGGTAGTTCCTCCCCCAGGCGAGCCCTGCTGCCGTAGTGCCGCCGCGCCAGGCGACTTGCTTGACGTGAATGTCGCTCGGCCCGGCGATCGCCAGCATGATGAAAGTCTCGGGCCGGCCGCCTGCGCTGCGCGGGCAATCGAGCTGAAAGCGCGCCGCCGGGCGGCCCGAGACATTCAGACTCTCGACCGGAGAGAGCACTGCGCCGGGGCAGGCATTCGGCACCGCGGCGCGCACATTACCAACATACTGCGCCACGCTCGCCCGCCGCGCGAGCCCGCCATAGCGCTGGGTGGTAACCATGCGGGTCCAGGCCCGCACGCTTTCGCCTGCCGGGATCTGCTCGAGGATGGACTGCTGGGCATTGGCCGCGCTGTGCCCGGTGACGAAGCCGGGCAGGCTCGGCGAGACCAGCCGCTCGGTGGCGGCGGGCTGGGCCGCAGCGGCGGAAATGGCCAATACCGGCGCGAGCAAACACACGGAGAATTTCATCATGCCTGTCCCTCCTATGAATTTCCACGCCATCTTGACGCATTGTGCATCCAGACGCCACCCTCGCGTACACGTGCACACGTAAGGGGCATTCAGAAATTCCATGCAGCTAGTCATCGTCGAATCGCCCGCCAAGGCAAAGACCATCGAGAAGTACCTGGGCAAGGACTACAAGGTCCTCGCCTCCTACGGCCACATCCGCGACCTGCCACCCAAGGACGGCTCGGTACGCCCTGACGAAGATTTCGCGATGGACTGGGATGTCTATGGCGACAAGGCCGCCCGGGTGAAGGCGATTACCGATGCGGCCAAGACTGCCGACCGCCTGATCCTCGCGACTGACCCCGACCGCGAAGGCGAAGCGATCTCGTGGCATGTCCGCGAATATCTGGCGAAGAAGAAGGCGCTGCCCAAGGACGTGCAGCGTGTGACGTTCAACGCAATCACCAAGGCGACCGTCACCGAGGCGATGCTGCATCCGCGCGAGCTCGATCAGGACCTGATCGACGCCTATCTAGCCCGCCGAGCGCTGGACTATCTCTTCGGCTTCACGCTCTCGCCGGTGCTGTGGCGCAAGCTGCCCGGCGCCAAGAGCGCAGGGCGCGTGCAGTCGGTGGCTCTCAGGCTGATCTGTGAGCGCGAACGCGAGATTGAGGTCTTCCGGCCGCAGGAATACTGGTCAGTGGTCGCCCAGATGGAGATGAAGGGCACCGAATTCGCTGCGCGGTTGATCAAGTTTGACGGCGAAAAGCTCGACAAGATGAGCCTTGGCGAGGAAGGCATTGCTAACCGCGCCAAGGCGGCAGTGGAAGGCGCGGTGTTTCGGGTTGAGGATGTCGAAGTCCGCCCGGTCAAGCGCAACCCCTATCCGCCGTTCACCACCTCGACGCTGCAACAGGAAGCCGCCCGCAAGCTGGGCTTTTCCGCCAGCCACACCATGCGGGTGGCGCAGAACCTCTATGAAGCCGGCGCGATCACCTACATGCGCACCGACGGCGTGCAGATGGATTCGAGTGCGATCTCCGATGCCCGCCGCGCGATCACCGAAAGGTTTGACGGGCACTATTTGCCTGAGAGTCCGCGCATCTATCAGACCAAGGCGAAAAACGCGCAGGAAGCCCACGAAGCGATCCGTCCGGTCGACTTCGCCCACGCCCATTATGGCAGCGGCGACGAAGCCCGGCTCTATGACCTGATCTACAAGCGCGCGATGGCCAGCCAGATGGCCTCGGCCAATCTCGAGCGCACCAGCGTCACGCTTGCTGATCCCGCCGGCAAGCACGAGCTGCGCGCCACCGGACAGGTGATCAAGTTCCCGGGTTTCCTCGCTGTTTACGAAGAAGGCCGCGACAACAAAGGCGACAGTGACGACGACGATTCCGGCCTGCTGCCTGAGATGGTCAAAGGCGATACCCCGGCAAAAAAGGGCGTCGAGGCGAGCCAGCATTTCACCCAGCCGCCGCCGCGTTTTTCGGAAGCCAGCCTG
>CAXNKI010000160.1:0-4640 GCA_964202645.1 Alphaproteobacteria bacterium
CACCGGCAGATCACAAGCAGCACGCGCTGCGACCAGATAATCCTCATGGCCCTGGAAATAAGGCGCATCGGTAAGCACCGACAGGCAGGCCGCGCCTCCTGCCTCATAAGCCCGGGCATGCTCAGCCGGCTGGAAATCTTCGCGAATCAGGCCTTTGGAGGGCGATGCTTTCTTGATCTCTGCAATCAGGGTAAAGCCGCCAGACACTCTGGCCTCCAGCGCGGCGCGAAATCCGCGCGGAGCAGTCTGGTCGGCAGCGCGGGCGTCGAGATCGCCAATCGTGCTGGTTTGCTTGCGGCTGGCGACTTCGCCGCGTTTGGTATCGCAGATTTCGGTAAGTTTGTCGGTCATGCAACTTTCCCTAAACACACTCGGGAGCCGCCGCAATCAGCTAAGCCGGTCGATATCCGCTTCGCTAAGTGAACCCGGAATGACGAAAACCGGGCAGGGGAGCTGTCCCGCCAGGGCCCCCGCGAAATGGGAGACCAGCGGTCCAGGGCCGCCTTCCTTCGCTGCGCCAAGCACCAGCGCAGCTATTTCGGGATGTTCGGCAAGGTAGTCGCGCACGACTTTCACCCCTTCGCCCTGTTGCACCGAAATCACCGGCATGGCCCCACCCTCAGACAGGATGCTGCCTGCTGCTGCTGCTGCCGTAGTCTGTGCACGTTCGCGAGCTTCTTCCTCGATGGTTGCCTGGACGCCTGCAAATGCGACGAACGGCTGCTGCTCCATCAGCGCGATAATATGCAAGGCGCCGCCGGTCTTGATCGAGCGGCGCGAGGCGAAGCGCAGCGCCACCAGCGCTTCTTCAGTATCGTCCATGATCACCAGATAGACACGCATCTTTGTGATCCCCCACTGCAGCGGTATCCGCCACATCGCGGCATTGCGCAAGATGCTTGCCCCGAACGGCCAATTTGGCCAAAGATCATTTCATGCCCATTGAAATCAAAATGCCGGCGCTGTCGCCGACTATGGAACACGGCACACTTGCCAAGTGGCTGGTCAAAGTAGGTGATACCGTGCGCTCAGGCGACTTGCTGGCCGAAATCGAAACCGACAAGGCGACGATGGAGTTCGAGGCGGTCGATGAAGGCGAAGTTATCTCGATTGCCGTGGCCCAGGGCACCCAGAATGTCGCGGTAGGCACGGTGATCGCCACTCTTTCAGGCGAAGACAGCGCAGCGCCGGCCAAATCAGCTCCAGCGGCATTACAAAGTGCTCCACCTGACGCTGTGGCCACTGCTCCGGTTGCCTCTCCTGCCGTTTCTGCCCCTGCCATTCCTGCCAACAAAGGTGACTGTGTGATTGCTTCCCCGCTGGCCAAGCGGCTTGCCGCTGAAATGGGCGTTGATCTTGCCGGACTGAAGGGCAGCGGTCCGGGTGGCCGGATTGTCAGGGCTGATGTCGAGGCAGCCAAAGCGGGTGGCGCAGCAGCGCAGCCTGTTCCTGGACCTGCTGCAGGCGCTGCACCGGCTGCGGCGGGTGAACTGATTTCGCCGCTGGCCAAGCGCCTGGCGGGTGAACTTGGCGTCGATCTGGCGCGGGTGAAGGGCACGGGGCCGGGTGGCCGCATCGTCAAGGCCGACATCGAGGCTGCGGCTGCGGGTGGCGCAATGTCTGCGCCTGCCGATGCTGCTGCTCCGGCCGCAACTCCAAGCACGGCGCCAACCGAAATGACAGACGAAACCCGCGCCCTGCTCGATGCCCGCATTCCGCACAGTGTCGAGAAGCTCTCGGGCATGCGCAAAACGATTGCGCGGCGCCTGTCGCAGTCGATGCAGCAAACGCCACATATCTACCTCACTGTCGATATCCGGCTCGACAAGCTGCTCAGCCTACGCGGCGAACTCAACGACGTGCTGGCACCGCAAGGCGTCAAGCTGTCGGTCAATGACATGTTGGTGAAGGCGCTGGGCAAGGCGCTGATGCTCGTGCCCGATTGCAATGTCGCTTTCGCCGGCAACGAACTAATTCGCTATGCCCGCGCCGATATTTCGGTGGCGGTGAGCATTCCGGGCGGATTGATCACGCCGATCGTCACCGAGGCAGAGACGCGCAGCTTGTCATCAATTGCGCTGGCGATGAACGACCTTGCAACGCGGGCCAAGGAAGGCCGCTTGAAGTCGGAGGAGTACCAGGGAGGCACGGCCAGCCTGTCAAACATGGGCATGCTTGGGATCAAGCAGTTCACCGCCGTGATAAATCCACCACAATCGACAATCCTCGCCATCGGCGCGGGTGACAAGCGGCCCTGGGTGATGCCGGACGGCTCTCTTGGCGTCGCCAGTGTGATGTCTGCCACCGGCAGCTTCGATCACCGCGCAGTGGACGGCGCCGACGGCGCGCGCCTGATGAGCGCATTCCGCGAGCTGGTGGAGAAGCCGCTGGGGCTGGTTGCTTGAGGCAATGAACGAAAGTCCGCCCACCCACGAACCAGTCATCCGCATTATCGCTATGCCCGCAGACACCAATCCGAACGGCGATATCTTCGGCGGTTGGCTGATGAGCCAGATGGACCTTGGCGCGGGCACTGTCGCCATGCGCGTTTGCAAGGCGCGCGCGGTGACAGTGGCGCTGGACGGAATGCAGTTTCATGCGCCCGTCGTCGTCGGCGATGAAGTCTCGGTTTACGGCACACTTGTCCGCACAGGACGGACATCGATGGTCATTGCGGTGGAATGCTGGCGGCGCGAGCGCGATGAAGATGTCTCGCAGAAAGTCACCGAGGCCAATTTCACATTCGTTGCCATCGACGGCAATGGACGACCCCGCCCGATAAATCCCTGAAGGAGTTCCCCTGCGTGTCCGACCCCTATGACCTCATCGTTCTCGGTTCCGGCCCCGGCGGCTATGTCGCGGCGATCCGCGCGGCGCAGCTTGGGCTGAAGACCGCGATTGTCGAGCGCGAGAGCCTGGGCGGCATCTGCCTCAACTGGGGCTGCATCCCGACCAAGGCGTTGCTGCGTTCGGCTGAGGTGTTTCACCAGATGAAGCATGCAGCGGATTACGGGCTTTCGGCGGACAATGTGACGGCCGACCTTGCTGCCGTGGTCAAGCGTTCGCGCGGCGTTGCGAGTCAGCTCAACAAGGGCGTCACGCATCTGATGAAGAAGAACAAGATCGACGTGCACATGGGGCAGGGCAAGCTGCTCGGCAGCGGCAAGCTGGCGGTCGAGGCAGATGGCAAGACGACAGAGCTCTCCGCCAAACACATCATCATTGCCACCGGCGCGCGTGCCCGCGAGCTGCCGGCTGCCAAGTCCGATGGCAAACGCGTGTGGACCTATCGCCATGCCATGGTGCCGCCCGAAATGCCTTCAAAACTGCTGGTCATCGGCTCGGGCGCGATCGGCATCGAATTCGCCAGTTTCTATAACGATCTGGGCGCGCAAGTGACCGTGGTCGAAATGATGGACCGTGTCGTGCCCGTGGAAGACGCAGACGTTTCCGCTTTCCTCGAAAAGGCACTGAAGAAGCAGGGCATGACCGTGCTGACTTCGGCCGGCGTCGGCGCGATCACCGTGTCAGAAAGCGGCGTCAAGGCGGCGATCAAGACAAAGGATGGCACCGAGACTGCGCATGATTTCAGCCATGTCATCGTCGCGGTCGGGATCGTTCCGAACCTTGAGAACATCGGCCTGGAAGAACTCAAGATCGGGCTCGACAAGCGGGGTCATGTCCAGACGGATCCGTATGGCCGAACCAATGCGCCCGGCGTCTGGGCCATCGGTGATTGCGTCGATGGGCCGTGGCTGGCGCATAAGGCGAGCCACGAAGGTGTCACCGCGGCTGAAGCCATTGCGCAGGAACTGGGCAACAAGGAAGTCCATCCTCATGCTCTCGACCGTGGCAATATCCCCGGCTGCACGTATTGCCACCCGCAGATTGCCAGCGTCGGCATGACCGAAGCCAGGGCCAAAGAAGCTGGCCATGAGGTCAAGGCCGGAACGTTCCCTTTCATCGGCAATGGCAAGGCGATCGCGCTCGGCGAGTCGGAAGGTTTTGTGAAAACGGTGTTCGACGCAAAGACCGGCGAACTCCTGGGCGCACATATGATCGGCGCGGAAGTAACCGAAATGATTCAGGGTTTTGTTATCGGCAAGACGCTGGAGACCACCGAGGCCGAACTGATGCACAGCATATTCCCGCACCCGACCATCAGCGAATCGATGCACGAATCAGTGCTCGCTGCTTATGGGCGAGTGGTTCACATGTGAACTCAGCGGGGCTGGGTGGCCTGTTGCAGGATATGTTTGAATACCGCGACATGCAGCGGTTCAACAAATTCGCAGCCGACTGCCTTGCCCCTCTGCCAGCAGATGCGCGCGTTGAGCATCGCGAGGCCGGGGATGCGGATACGCAGCGGCTTGAGCTGGGTTGCATCGGGCAGCCAGGCAATGCGGAAACCAGATTGCGAGATGTCTTCCAGGCGCACCAGTCGCCAGGGATCAAAGCCTTGCCGGACCTCGCACAGCAGCGCTACTTCCGCACGCTGCGCGGTTTCGCGGCTGCAAGCCGTTCCTATAGGGATCGATTCGTGTCGCAAGATGCCCTCCGCAGCCGGGGTTAGCGATGCGGGGTTTCCAATCGGTTATCGCCACTTGCGCATTCGGCGCATGGCGACATCGTCAGAGTGG
>CAXNKI010000161.1:0-4635 GCA_964202645.1 Alphaproteobacteria bacterium
GAGCGCGCCCCTAAGCCATGGGGCAAGCGGAGGCAAGAAGGTGGCGAAGGAGGAACCGAAGACTCAGGCCAACCAGGCCAGCGTTGAAGCATTCGTCGCCGCAGTGCCCGACGAACGCCGGCGCGGGGAAGCGCAGACGATTGACGCCCTGCACCGGCGGTTGACGGGCTGCGAGCCGCAGATGTGGGGGCCGAGCATCATTGGCTATGGCGCCTATTCTTACCGCTATGAGAGCGGCCGCGAGGGCACAAGCTGTCGCGCCGGATTCAGCCCGCGCAAGGCGGCGATTACTATATATCTCAATGGCAACCTTAGCCGTCATCAGGCCCAAGCTGACGCCCTGTTCGCCCGGCTCGGCAAGCACAAGACCGGTAAGAGCTGTCTCTATATCAACAAGCTGACAGATATTGATCTGGATGCACTTGAAGCGCTCGTGGCGCTGAGCTGGCAGGCGATGGGGGAGGCCTGGCCGGATTGATCACTTGGGTGTACCCTTGTTCAGAAGCAAGACCAGCGCCTCATCGTCCGTTCAACCATACCCGGTGCCCGAAGCGGCAAGGGCGCGAGGCCGTCCAGTAACGCCGTGGGGCCAGTTGACACCTTGAGACATTTTCGGAAAGTTGCCGGCAAGACGCGTTCGTCCGTTTTGCCGGGGGTAATCATTTTGCTTAGGCCATTAGCTTTTGCAGCGGTGTTTGCCGCAAGTCTGGGGGCCGCCGCCATTGCGACCGACTCCCCCAACAGCAGCGCACCTAACCCCCAGCGTGAGTATCACCAGCGGACCAACTGCCATCTCGGCTATGATATCGTGATCGAGCGGCGGAACCGCAAATGGTCGGTTTCGCCGGCAATGGACAGCTGGGCGATCGAACATCAAGCGGCAGCGCGCGACAAGAAGCCCTGTCCCCAGATGCCTGCGGATCTCAGCTATTACTCGGTCAACTGGCTGATGATGACTCCGCAGGGCAGGGCCAGCGCCCAGAAATTCGCTGACGAGCAAAATGATCCTGTGGCGCTCAGCGAACTGGGGCTAGCCTTTGTCGGCGGAAAATATGCGGACGTCGAACCACATTCCGGTGTTGCCTTGATCCAGCGCGCGGCAAGATTGGGCGATCCCACGGCGACCTACACACTGGGAACGCTCTATTCCTCGGGCGTGATCGACGGCACCAAAAATCACAACGAAGGCTTTAAGCTGATCGAGCAGGCAGCGACGGCCGGGCATGTGGACGCGATCTTTCGTTCCGGTTTTTACCATCAGGAAGGCATGGGCACGCGCAAGAACCCGGAGAAAGCCTTCGCCGCGTTCCGGCGCGCGGCTGAAGCAGGGCATGTTTATGCGACTGTCATGGCCTTCGACATACTGAACCAGGGCAAGGGCACGCGCCGGGATTTCGATCTCGCATACCGCCTCGGTCGCAACCTGGCTGCCAAGGGCGAGGTCTATGGTGCGGTGATGGCCGCTTCTGCCCTGCTTCGGGGTTCGAACCCCGCATCGCATCAGGACGAGATACTCTACTGGATGGACCGCGCGATTGCGCAAGGTGACGCTGGCATCCGGTCGCAGATGACCGGCTTGCGCCAGCAAGCCGCGGGACTCTTCAGTCGCCGCTCTGCCCCGGCAGGTTATTCGCCTGCGCCGCGCAAGGCTTGCCCGGTGAAGACCGTATGCACGGTCAATCATTACTCAGGCCTGCAAAGCTGCACTACCGGCAAGGATTACTGGAGTGATTGCGACGGTTGACGATCGGTCTGGCGCCACGATGGCGCGAGCGGCCAGCAGGGGGGACTGTCGTCGCAGCTACTTCGCCGCATGCCGCTCAAGATGCCACACCGGCGCCTCGTCGAGCGCGCTGAGCCGTGCCGCCTCGGTTTCGATATAGTCGCGCGTCACTGGAAGCGCGTCGCGGCGCTTGACTGACTGCACGTGAAAATTGACCAGCCCGCCATAGCGGAAGCTCGATTCCGCCCCCGCCAGATAGAACTGCCACATGCGGAAGAGGCGTGCGTCGTAAAGCGCGGTCATTTCCTTCTCATGAAGGCAGGTGCGGCGATACCATTCGGCCAACGTGTAGGCATAGTGAAAGCGGAGCACCTCGATATCGGCGATCTCCCAACGCGCATTTTCCATCGCGCTTGCCAGTTCGCTCATTGAGGGAACATAGCCGCCGGGGAAAATGTATTTGCGAGTCCATTTGTCGGTCCCGCCCGGGGGCTCGGCGCGGCCGATGGTGTGGGTGAGCATCACTCCGTCGTCGGCGAGCAGATCGCGGGTCTTGGCGAAATACTCGCCATAAGCCCGCGCGCCGACATGTTCGATCATGCCCACGCTGGTGATCCGGTCGAACTGGCCAGCCACGTCACGGTAGTCGATCAGCTGGAATGTGACTTTGTCGGCTACCCCTGCCGCCTCGGCGCGTTCGTTGGCGAAGCGAACCTGATCGGGCGCGAGGCTGACGCCCAGCACTTCGCAGCCATAGTGGCGGTTGAGGTATAACCCCAGCGCCCCCCAGCCGCCGCCAACATCAAGCACTCTCATGCCGGGCTCCAGCCGCAGCTTGGCGGCGATCAGCGCCAGCTTGTCGAGCTGGGCGCGTTCGAGGCTACTCTCCGGATCGCGGTAATAAGCCATCGAATAGACCCGGTTTTCATCGAGAAACAGCTCGTAGAACTGGCGGTTCAGGTCATAGTGGTGCTTGACATTGCGGCTCGCCTTGCCGTGCGGGTTGAATTGGTCGGCGTGCCAGGCCAGCCGGTCGGTCAGCCGACGAAGGCTGCCGTGGGGCTTCAGCGAAACCTGCTCCGCGCGTGCACCGGATACCACGAAAAGCACGAAATCACGGATGTCGTGCGGCGGCTCGACCACTAGCCTCCCGTCCATATAAGCCTCGCCCGCGCCGGTGTTGGGATGGCGGGCAACGTGGAGCGCCGCGCCGCTGTCGGTGAAGAGGATCGCGATCTTCTCGCCAGTGCCGTCGCCGTACCGATAGACCTTGCCGTCATGGTCGGTGACGTGCAGCTGGCCCTTGCGAACGAGACGGGTCAGCAATTTGTCGAGCAGCCACATGAACGCGAGATTATGCCTTTAAAACAATCGCGCAAGGGAGAAAAACGCGCAAAAGGCCCAAGCAGGCGCCTAGCCCAGCTGGCCCCAGAGCTGCCAGACGCCTAGCGCGAGGAACAGCAGTGCAGCGCCGATCCGAGTGGCCTTCAGCGAAACTCGCTTGACCAGTTCCTCACCCAGGAACACCGCCGGGGTATTGGCGATCATCATGCCCAGCGTCGTGCCCGCGGCGACTAACAACACATTCTGGTATTGCGCACCCAGCGCTACGGTGGCGACCTGGGTCTTGTCGCCCATCTCGACGAGGAAAAAGGCTACCGTGGTGGTCAGGAAGGCGCTGCCCCGCTGGGTTACGCTGCCCTCGTCGTCGTCCAGCTTGTCCGGGATCAGCGTCCATGCTGCCATGGCGATGAAACCCAGTGCGACGGCTATGCGGAACCACGGGGCATCGACTAGCCCGGCGACCTGCTGGCCGACCAGCGCCGCGAGCGCGTGGTTGGCCATGGTGGCGACCAGAATGCCCGCCAGAATCTGCCAGGGCGCGCGCAGCCGGGCGGCGAGCACAATGGCGAGCAGCATGGTCTTGTCGCCGATCTCTGCGAGCGCGACGACGGCGGTGGAGGCGAAGAAGGCTTCGATCATACCGGTTCAATCATGGTGTGGCTTTCTCGCGCGCCATGAAAAGCACGTCGCGGCTGGTGGGGACGAGGTGGAGGCCTGAATCGACTATCAGCGTCTCGCCGCTGGCAAGCCAGCCTTGCGCGAGGAACAGGGCTGCGTCTGCCAGTTCGCTCGCATCGGTAAGGCGGCCAAGCAGGTTCATCCGCCCGCTGACCTCGTGCTCGGCGTCCACCTGGTCATGGCTCGGCAGGCTGGCACCGGGCGCGAGGCCATAGATTCGGTCGCATGGATCGCTTTTTGCCCCTGCCAACATCTGGGCCATCATCGGAATTGTTGCGGCGAGCGCGTGCTTGCTCATTGTGTAGGAAAGAAAATCCGGGTTGGGGTTGATCAGTTTCTGATCGGTGACCTGGATCACCCGGCGGCCGCCGCGCGCGCGCGCTTGGGCAATGAAGGCCTGCGTCATGCGCACCGGCAGTTCCGCATTGACTGCCATCGCCTCGGCGAAGATCGCGGGATCTAGCCGCTCGCTGGCATCGTGATGGAACACCGACGCGTTGTTGACCAGCACGCGCCAGTCATCCAGCCGCGCGGCGAGCGCAGCGATCATGGCGATGGCAGCATCGTCATCGGCAAGGTCGCAGGCTATGGTTTCGGCAGAGGGCAGCGCTGCGGCCAGAGCTTCGGCCTCGTCATGCGAATCCCGGTGGTGGATGACCACGTGCCAGCCGGAATGGGCAAATGCCTTGGCCATCGCCGCACCGATGCGCCGGGCGCCGCCGGTAATGAGGACTGCGGGTTGCATAAGGTCCACATACACAACCCGCAGCCGGTTGGAACCTTCCTCAGCGGCAGCGGGCCGCGCTACGTTCGATCTCACGCCCGATCAGCGCACCGCCAACCGCTCCAAGCACAGTGCCGGCAGTGCGATCACCGCGAGTGTCGATGGT
>CAXNKI010000162.1:0-4624 GCA_964202645.1 Alphaproteobacteria bacterium
AGGCTCCCCGACGCTCCTAACGTTCGGCGACGAAAGCTTGCTGCCGGATAGAAGACCTTCGTTCAGCGATATCTAGTGCGGTATTGCGCTGCTCCGACAGCCGACCCTATGAACTGCTCGCAGGTATAGACACGTTTCAATTCTTCCGAGACATGCCAGCCTTGATTGTCTCTAGCGCAATTTCAGCGATCGCGACTTCCACGACGCTGACCTGCCGCCGTGAAGTGTGGTGTCCCTTGCGCGAAGCGAGTGAAACGTCGATGACCATAGGGGGATCGACAATGGGCCAGGCGCTCAACGAGCCGTCAGACAATTCCTGCTGAAAGTAGCACTCCGGGAGCACTGCGTAACCCATCCCCTCCTTTGCCAAGTCCCTTGCCAGTCGCGACGCGTCGGCTTGAAAGGAGATGTTCGCCTTGGCACTTGTTCGCCCGACGGCATCATTCACAGCCCCTCTGATTCCCATGTGATGCGAAGGAAGGATCAGCGGCAGATTCATCATCGCATCGAGCGTCACGGCTGAGCGGGTAGCTAGTTGGCCATCGGGCAGCCCGGCCAGCACCAGCGGCAGTGAGATCAATTTTCTTTCCTGGATCTGATCGTTGCGCGAAGTTTCCTCCAGGAGGGCAAATTCGACCATGCCCCGGTTCAGCCAGTCGACCAAGCCACCGGTCGGGCCTTCGACCAAACGAAATTCCATATTGGGAAAAGCCCGGGCAAGACCAAGCGCCAAGGGCCGTGCCAGTATGTCTGCCAGGCTTGGCGGCATGCCCACCGCGAAATTGGCTTCAACCACAGCGGGTAGCGAGCGGACGTTCTGAAGCGCGAGTTCGACTTCGCGCAAAGGGCCCGTAACGGCTGATTGCAGGTATTCGCCCTCGTCGGTCAGGCGCATGCCGCGCGCTGTGCGGCTGAATAGGGCCACTCCGAGTTCTTCTTCGAGCAAGCGCATCTGTCGGCTCAGGGCCGACTGGGCAACGCGCAGGATGCCGGCTGCCTTGGTTAGCGATCCGTCTTCGGCAATCCGGACAAAATAGCTCAGTCTCCTGATTTCCACGAAGCCTCCGTCAAACCACGCTATCTGATTTCGATATATTAAAATGCCGAAAATTGAAGTGGTGATATAGGGCAGATTGCATAATCCTGCGCCCAGAGGCACGCCCGGACACGGAATCGGCCGGTCGAACTCGACTGGAGTTTGGATGGATGAGATGCGCGAAGTAACCCCGATAATGGAACGTGACCGGGCGCACCGCGACCGACCGATCCTACTTACAGCGTCCTGAAGGCCTGACATGACCCCGATCAACACCACCGTATCGTTCGACATGCGCTCGCCCGATTGGGCGACGCCCACGGCAAAGCTTTATGCCGAAGCACTCGACATGGCCGCCTTTGCCGACGAGATCGGCGTCGACCGCATCGGGCTGATGGAGCATCACGGGTCGGAAGATGGCTATCTGCCGCAGCCCTTCGTCATGGCAGGCGGCGTCGCGGCACGCACCCGCCGCTGCACTATTGGGCTGGGCGCGGTGATTTTGCCGCTCCACGATCCGGTCAAGCTCGCGGAGCAGATGGCAATTGTCGATCTGATGTCGAACGGGCGGCTGCAGGTGATCTTCGGCGCGGGATATGTGCCGTTCGAGTTCGCCATGTTCGGAGCGTCGCTGAAAGATCGTGGACGGTTGCTCGATGAGGGCCTCGACATAATCCTGCGCGCGCTGCGCGGCGAACGCTTCGAGGCAAACGGGCGCCCGGTGTTCGTCCGCCCGTTACCTGTGCAGAAGCCGGAGGACATTGTCTTCGTCGGCGGCGGGGTCGCGGCATCTGCCAAGCGTGCTGCGCGGTTCGGCGTCGGGTTTGGCCCGATGCGTGCGGACATCATCCCGATCTATGAAGAGGAATGCCGCAAGCTGGGCCGGGAGCCAGGCAACTACAACCGCCCCTGCCACCGACTGCCGGGAATCATCATGCTGTCCGATGATCCCGACCGCACCTGGTCGATCCTTGAGCCGCACGCGCTTCATGTCGTGCAGGAATATGCCAAATGGGCCTCGCAGGAAGGCGATGGTTCCAACTCGCCCTTCAAGGGCCTCGATAATCTCGAAGCTCTGCGTCGCTCGGGCATGTTTGCGGTGTGGACGGTGGATGACCTCATCGCCAACGCCGACAAGGTCGAGGACCGTGGAACATTCGGTTTCCAGCCGCTTGTCGGTGGCTTCCCGCCCGAGGAAGGCTGGAAAAGCCTCGAACTGCTCAAAACGGCCATCCCCAAACTGAAGGCTCTTCCGCGATGAAAGCTGCTTATATCCAGAACGGCAAAGTCGAGACCGGCACGTTCGACGATCCCATCCCCGGCAAGGGGCAGGCGCTGGTCCGCACCCATAGCTGCGGCATGTGCGCGTCGGAGGCGCATTTCCTCCACGCCGGTCAGAATGTCATCGATCTCTCGCGGCAATTTGGCGGGCCCTATGCGCAACTGACCTTCGATCAGCCGTTCGTGCCGGGCCATGAATACGTCGGCGAAGTGCTCGATTATGGCCCGGGCAGCGAACGGCGGGTTAAGGTCGGGCGGCGGGTCACGTCGGTGCCGATCATGCGGGCGGGCGGATCGCACAAGGTGATCGGCTTTTCGCATGAATGCCCCGGCGGCTTCGGCGAGCTCATGCTGCTGGACGAAACCATGCTGCTCGAAGTTTCCGACAGCCTTGAGGACGATCTCGCCGCGATGATCGAGCCGCTGGCGGTTGGGCTGGAGCACGCCCGGCGCGGTAATCCGCAGTCGGGCGACGTGCCGCTGGTGCTGGGTTGTGGGGCGATCGGGCTTGGCGTGATCGCCGGGTTGAAGCTGCTGGGCGCAGGTCCGATCATCGCCGCCGACTTCCATCCCGGACGCCGGGACCTGGCTATCAGGATGGGGGCTGACATCGCCATCGATCCGCGAGAAACCGACCCTTATGGCGAGCTCCCGGATCTCGGCGCCCGCCGCGTGAACCTCATCTACGAGAATGTCGGCCAGAAGGGTATGCTCGGCCGGATCGTTGCCGCAGCTCCGTTCGACGGACGCATCGTCATGGGCGGCTATTGTATGGAAGAGGAGGCGATGTTCGTCTTCGCTGCTCAGAACAAACGCCTCAACATCCAGTTCGCTGGCGGCGAAGAGCCGCAGGACATGGACCTTGCTATGCGCGCGATCGCCGATGGTCGCATTGATGTGCGGAGTTGGCTCGGCGAACGGATTGGCGTGTCCGGAGTAGCCGATGCCATGGCGAAGATGTCTGGACCAGAAGCCCCGGTGCGCTCCGTCGTCGATCCACGGCTCTGGTGAGGACAGATTGATGCAGGAGACCGCCAATCGTCTCGGAATTGAGCTGCTTAGCACTTTCGGCATGCCGCCGCTGGAACTCGTGCCGCTCGTCAGCAATCTCGGCTGCCGAAACCTGTCCATCGGCCTGACGGGCCTGCCAATGATTGATTGCGGTTATCCGGCATGGTCGTTGCGGGAAGATGCCGGTCTGCGGCGTTCCTTCATCGCCGCACTGCGGGAGCATGGCGTTCGGATATCGCAGGGCGAAGGGTTCCTGGTCCGCTCCGGTGCCTCGGTCGCGGACATGGCAGGCGACCTCGATCTAATGGCCGAAATGGGCGCGCTTGCAATCGGTACGGCGGGCATGGAGCCGGACCCGGCCCGCGCGCTCGACGAGTTCGCTCTGTTGGCTGCAATGGCCGGCGACAGGGGCCTTGCCGTCCATCTCGAATTCGTTCCGGGCCTTTCGGTCAGCGACCTGGCGTCGGCGCTCGCCATCGCCGAGCATGTTGGCCGGCGGGATTTTCGCATCATGCTCGACGCGATGCATTTCTTCCGTTCCGGCGGTACCATTGCGCAACTGGTCGCTGTCGATCCCGCGACGATCGGTTACATCCAACTGTGCGACGCGCCGCTGACGGCGACTCATGCTGAATACATGACCGAGGCCATGACTGCCCGATGCGTGCCGGGCGAAGGTGAGCTTCCGCTTGCAGCTTTCGTCGGCGCCTTGCCGAACGGCATCCCGATCGGCCTTGAGGTCCCTAACCTGGCCGCGACAAGCGAACCTGGCTGGCAGGAAACACGGCTGCGGAAGGCTGTGGAGGCGGCGCGCGCACTGGGCGCATAACAGGTCCGGTTCCCTGACCCGTCTTCAGCCTCGAAGACCGGATTACTATCGTTGTTTCGGGAGAATGCAGATGCGCGAATGCCTTCATCACTTCATCGGCGGCCGCTGGGTGCCCAGCGCGGGTGACTTGCGGCACGATGTCATCAACCCGGCCACCGAGGAAGCGTGCGCCGTGATGGCGCTTGGAACGTCGGTCGATGTCGACGCTGCGGTCGCGGCTGCGCGCGCGGCGTTTCCCAGTTTTGCGCGGACCGCGGTCGCCGAACGGCTATCGCTGCTCGATCGCATCGGTGAGATCTACAAAACACGCATCGGCGACATGGCTGCCGCGATCAGCGAGGAAATGGGCGCGCCGATCAGTTTTGCCACCGCAGCCCAGGCGCCCGCCGGTCTCGGGCATTTCAAGTCGGCCGCCCGCGCGTTGAAGGATTTTGTCTGGGAAGAAGTAGTGCGCGGCGCGAGGGTCG
>CAXNKI010000163.1:0-4613 GCA_964202645.1 Alphaproteobacteria bacterium
GCGTAAGAGCCATCGCAGCTCGACCACACTTCGCTCGGCTGCCATTTGACCGGCACTGGCGGATCGGCGCGGCCCTTCAGCCAGTCTTGCGCCAACACGCGCTCGGGCACGAACATTTCGGCGTCTTTTGCGGCGGTTTCGCGAAAGGCTGTCCACTGGCCTTTGTCCTGAGCCAGCCGGCTGAAGCCGATTTCGGCAGCGATGACCGCGCTGGGATTCGCGGCAGGGCGCAGGCGCGGGCCATTGTCCGCGCCGCCGCCCGGCCCCGAGGCGCAAGCGGCGAGGCTGAGCGCGACGATGGCAACCAGTCGTTTCAAATCGCGTCCTCCGCCAAGGCTATGCCGGCATTGCGGTGCGAAGCGACCAGCGTGTTGCGCAACAGCACTGCGATGGTCATCGGGCCGACGCCGCCGGTCACCGGGGTGATTGCGCCGGCGACTGCGCTGACGCCTGCGAAATCAACGTCGCCCACCAGGCGTCCCTTGGTTTCGTCCTCGGCAGGCGGCAGGCGATTGATGCCGACATCGATCACGGTGGCCCCCGGCTTGATCCAGTCCGCCTTGACCATTTCGGCGCGGCCAACGGCGGCGACAACGATATCGGCGCGGCGCACGACGTCCGGCAGATTCTTCGTCCGGCTGTGCGCGACGGTCACCGTGCAGCTTTCGGCGATCAGCAGCGCTGCCATCGGCTTGCCGACGATGTTTGAGCGGCCGATCACCACCGCATCGAGCCCGGACAGCGAGCCCAGCCGATCCTTGAGCAGCATCAGGCAGCCAAGCGGCGTGCAGGAAACGAAGCCCTGCATGCCGGTCCAAAGCCGTCCGACCGACGTCGTGTGGAAACCATCGACGTCCTTGTCCGGATCAATCGCGGCGATGACTTTCTGCTCGTCGATGTGGGCTGGCAGCGGCAGCTGGACGAGGATGCCATCGACTTGTGGATCGGCGTTGAGCTGCGCGACGAGCGCCAGCAGATCGGCCTCGCTGGTGTCGTCAGGCAGCTTGTGCTCGAAGCTCGCCATGCCGCAGGCCAGCGTCTGCTTGCCCTTGTTGCGGACATAGACCTGACTCGCTGGATCCTCGCCGACCAGCACGACCGCGAGCCCGGCCTTGCGGCCTGTGGCGGCTTCGAATGCGGCCGCAAGTTTGCCAACCCGGGCGCGCAGACCTTCAGCGAAGAGCTTGCCGTCGATGATCGCAGCTTCAGTCATATCGCGGCGTAGGCGAGGTTGCCGGCGACTATCCGCACAATCTGCAGCAGGACGATCAACACCATCGGTGAGAAGTCGATCGCGCCAGTATCGGGCATGATCTTGCGGATCGGCGCCAGCAGCGGCTCGAGCAAGGCATTGATTGCCTTCCAGACGGCAGCAACGAAATCGTTGTGCATGTTGATGACGTTGAAGCTGATCAACAGGCTCATCACGAACTGGACGATCACCAGCATGACGATGACCGAAATCAGGTAGCCGATGATTTCGAAAATGGTGGCGGCGAGCAAGGCACGCTCCTTTGGCGGGCGGGAGGAAAGCCCTGATAGCCGAGCCGGGGCGCGGCGGGCAAGGTGCGGGTGGGGAATTACCCCGCGCGGATGAGTGTGCCTGCGCCTTGCGAGGTAAACACCTCGATCAGCATGGCGTGCGGCACCCGGCCATCGAGCACCACGGCAGCCTCGCAGCCGGCCTCGACCGCGTGGATGCAGGTTTCCAGCTTGGGGATCATCCCGCCCGAAATCGTGCCGTCAGCAGACAGCTTGGCAATGTCGGCGGGGCGCAGGTCGGTCAGCAGGTGGCCGTCCTTGCCCAGTACGCCGGCCACGTCAGTCAGCAGGAACAGCCGCGACGCGCCAAGCGCAGCGGCGAGCGCGCCCGCCATGGTGTCGGCGTTGATGTTGTAGGTCTGGCCGTCCTTGCCCGGCGCGATGGGAGCAATCACCGGGATCATCCCGGCGGCGCATATGGTTTCGATCACGCTGGTGTCGATCGCTTCGGGCTCGCCGACAAAGCCGAGATCAATCACTTGCTCGATCTGGCTGCCGGGGTCGCGAGTGGTGCGCGTGACTTTGCTGGCCGTCACCAACCCGCCGTCCTTGCCCGAAATGCCGATGGCTTTGCCGCCCGCGCCGGCGATCCAGCCGACAAGTTCCTTGTTGATCGCGCCCGAAAGCACCATCTCGGCGATGTCAGCAGTTGCCTTGTCGGTCACCCGCAGGCCGTCGACGAAGCGCGATTCGACGCCCAGCTTCTTGAGCATGTTGCCGATCTGCGGACCGCCACCGTGGACCACCACCGGATTGATGCCGACCGCTTTGAGCAGCACCACGTCTTCGGCAAAGTCGCGCGCCAGCTCGGGATCGCCCATTGCGTGGCCGCCGTATTTGACCACGAAAGTGCGCCCGGCATAGCGCTGCAGATAGGGCAGCGCCTCTACGAGGGTTTCGGCCTTGGCCAGCATGATGGGATCGTGTGCGTCGGACATGCGCGGGCTTTAGCCCGCTGGCCGGGGAATTGAACCCCTTTTCAGTCCTGCCGGTCCAGATGCCGCCCGATCCGCACTACTGCGGCGATCACCAGTGGCACCATAACCGCCGAAAGCACCAGCTTGGCGACCATCTGCCCGGCCATCAGCTCGCCGATGGGGCGCACCCCGTAGAACGAGACGGTTATGAAGATCAGCGTATCGACAATCTGCGAGAGAGCGGCAGCGATGAAGCCGCGCAAGGGCGCCATCCGTCCGGTTGCGGCACGCAGCCGCTCGAACAGCCAGATATTGAGCGTCAGCGAGACGCCATAGGCGACGATTCCCGCCGCCATCATCCGCCAGCTCTGCCCCAGGATGATCGGAAAGGCGGCCTTGGCTGGCTCGTACATGCCCGGATCGGTGGGCAGTTGCAGCACGAAGAACGACAGCACGATCGCGGTGATCAGCGGCACGAAGCCATAGCGCGCCAGCCGGTCGGCGACGGGTTTGCCGTGCAGCTCGGCAATCGCGCTCGATATGGCGATCAGCGTGAGGAACGGGAAAATCCCGGCCTCGACCGCCAGCGGCCCCAGCGCGACCTGCTTGGCGCCGAGTACCCCGGCAATCGTCACCATGCCGCCGTAGAGCGCGCTGAACAGGAGCAGCGAGCGCGGCATCTTGGCGGAATTGTCGGTCATTTCGCGTCCTCCAGCAGCATTTCCGCGCCCTTCTCGGCGATCATCATGGTCGGGGCATTGGTGTTGCCCGAAGTTATGCATGGCATCACCGATGCATCAATCACGCGCAAGTGCGAAGTGCCGATGACCCGGAGCCGCGTATCGACCACGCTTCCCATCGCGGCGGTGCCGACGGGGTGGAAAATTGTCGTGCCGATCTCGCCCGCGGCGCGCTCCAGGTCGTCCTCGCTCTGATACTCCGGTCCAGGGCGCACTTCCTGGGGATGGTAACGAGCGAGCGCAGGCTGAGCGACGATCTCGCGGGTGATGCGGATGGCACGGGCGGCGGTTTGCCGGTCAGCTTCGGCAGCGAGGTAATTGGGTGCGATCGCCGGGGCATCTTCGGGGTCCATGCTGCGGATGGCCGTGCGACCCCGGCTTTCAGGGCGCAAGTTGCAGACGCTGGCGGTGAAGGCCGGAAATGGATCGAGATCGCCGCCGAAGGCCGCAAGGCTGAGCGGCTGGACGTGGTATTCGAGGTCGGCACTGGCCATGCGCGGATCGCTTTTGACGAACATGCCGAGCTGGCTGGGCGCCATCGCCATCGGCCCGGTGCGGCGGGCGAGGTACTCCAGCCCGATCATGGCCTTGCCCAGCAGGCTGCCAGCGCGGTGGTTGAGCGTCGAAACGCCCGAAACCTGCCAGGCACAGCGCAACTGCAGATGGTCCTGCAGATTGCCGCCAACTTCAGGCCGGTTGGTCAGCGGCTTGATGCCCAGCGCAGAGAGCCGCGCCGCATCGCCGATGCCGGAGCGTTCAAGCACGGCGGGTGAGCCGATTGCACCGGCGGCGAGAACCACTTCGCCCGTCGCGCGCGCCTCGCGGCGCTCGCCGCCCAGCCGGTAGGCGACCCCCACGGCGCGGTCACCATCGAACAGCACCCGGTCGACCAGGCCGCCAGTGACGACCTTAAGGTTCGCGCGGGAACGCACTGGCTTCAGGAACGCATCCGCCGCGCTCCAGCGCCAGCCACCGCGTTGGGTAACGTCAAACAGGCCTGAGCCCTCGTTGTCGCCGCGGTTGAAATCAGCCGCCGGGTCAACGCCATATTCTGCCGCTGCGCGTTGAAAGGCTTCGAGAATTTCCCAGCGCAGCCGCTGCTTCTCCACGCGGATTTCGCCGCCTGCGCCGTGAAACGCGCTCGCTCCGCCGTAATGGTCTTCGGCGCGTGTGAAATAGGGCAGCACATCGTCCCAGCCCCAGCCAGGATTGCCTGCCTGCCGCCAGCCGTCATAGTCTGCCGCCTGGCCGCGCATATAGATCATGCCGTTGATCGCCGATGAGCCGCCGATCACGCGTCCGCGCGGATATTTGAGCGCGCGGCCATTCAGGCCCGGCTCGGCTTCGGTTTGATACATCCAGTCAGTGCGCGGATTGCCGATGCAATAGAGGTAGCCGACCGGCACCTTGATCC
>CAXNKI010000164.1:0-4610 GCA_964202645.1 Alphaproteobacteria bacterium
TCGTGCCAAAGGCCGCGCGCGACCTGCCGGTCAATGCCGAGATCGAGAATGTCATTATAAGCCACAAGTTGATGACCGACCTTCTGGTCATGGCGCTCGCCTGCGATCAGACGCGGGTGTTCAACATGATGTTCAACAACGGCGCCAGCTCGCTCACCCGCATTGGCAGCACGACCACGCACCACCAGCTCACCCATGAAGAAGTGCTCGACAACCGACTCGGCTATCAGCCCAACGCCACCTATTTCCTCACCAAGATCATGGAAGCCTGGGTGTACTTTGTCGGCGCGCTCGATGCCGTGAAGGAAGGTCCGCGCACTTTGCTCGACAACACGCTGGTGCTGGCCCATTCGGAAACCGAATTCGCCAAATTCCACACCATCGACAATATCCCGATGATGACCGCAGGCAGCGCCGGCGGGCGGATGAAGACAGGCATCTATGTCGACGGCATTGGCACCCCGGTCAGCCGGGTGGGCCTGACCCTCCAGCAAGTCATGGGTGTGGCGCTCGACAAGTGGGGCACCAAGAGCCTGGAGACCAACAAGCCGCTAAGTGAGATTCTGGTCTGAGTCTGGCACGCCGCCACCTTGTCAGCTAAGGCGCGAGCCCATGCTCCGCTTCGTCATAACCGGGACCGACACCGATGTCGGCAAGACCGTCTTCGCCGCTGGCCTCGCCGCGCATCTCGGCGCGCGCTACTGGAAGCCCGTACAGGCCGGCCTTGCTGGCGCGACTGACAGCGAACTGGTCGCGCAGCTTGTAGACGGACGGGCGACGATTCTGCCTGAGGCCTATCGGCTCGCCACGCCATGCTCGCCTCATGAAGCCGCACGCATCGACTGCGTGACCATCGATCCGGCGCGCCTCACACTACCGGACGGGGACGAAGCGCTGGTGGTCGAAGGCGCCGGGGGTGCGCTGGTGCCACTGAGCAATGATTTGCTCATTGCCGATCTGTTCGCCCGCTGGGGTCTGCCGGTGGTGGTCGTCGCGCGCACTGCGCTGGGCACGATCAACCACTCCTTGCTGACCATCGAAGCCCTGCGCGCGCGCGGAATCGCAATAGTTGGCATTGCTTTTTCCGGCGACGAAAATGCGCATAGCGAGGCCGCCATCGCGCGATTCGGCCAGGTCCGCCACCTCGGCCGGCTGCCGCATCTTGAACCCTTGACCGCCGAGACACTGGCCGCCGCCTTTGCCGCGCATATCGACACAAGCGCTTTCGCATGAGCGGTGCCTCGCCCGTCTGGCACCCGTTCACTCAGCACGGTCTGGAAGAGCCGATCCCGTTGGTCGTGCGCGGGGAAGGCGCAATCCTCCACACTGCTGACGGCCAGCGCATCATCGACGCCATTTCGAGCTGGTGGGTGACCACCCACGGTCATTGCCACCCGCGCATCATGGCAGCCATCGCGCAGCAGGCGCAGCAGCTGGACCAGATCATCTTTGCCGGCTGGACACATCAGCCCGCCGAAGATCTCGCGCGCCGGCTGGTGGGCCTCGCACCGCGTCCACTCGATCATGTGTTCTACTCCGATTCGGGCTCGACCGCAGTCGAAGTCGCGCTGAAGATGGCGCTTGGCTACTGGGCCAATCGCGGCGAGCCCCGCCACCGCATCATCGTTATGCAGCACAGCTACCACGGCGATACGTTCGGCGGCATGTCGGTGGGCGAACGCGGGGTGTTCAACCGGGCTTACGAGGCGCTGCTGTTCGATGTGACGACAGTGCCTTTTCCGAACGCCGGGGCAGAGCAGGCGACGCTTGATGCTCTCGAAGCAGCCTGCGCCGGCGGCGATTCTGCGGCCTTCATAGTCGAGCCGCTGGTGCTCGGTGCGGGCGGGATGCTGGTTTATCCGCCGAGCGTCTTATCCCAGATGCGCAGCATCTGCGCGAATCACGATGTGCTGTTCATCGCTGACGAAGTGATGACCGGCTGGGGCCGCACGGGCACCCTGTTTGCTTGCGAGCAGGCCAGGGTGGTGCCTGACATCATGTGCCTGTCGAAAGGCCTCACTGGCGGCTCCATGCCGCTGGCGGTGACACTGGCATCGCCGGCGATCTTCGAAGCCCATTATTCAGCCGATCGCGCCAAGCAGTTCTTCCACTCCTCCAGCTACACTGCCAATCCCATTGCCTGCGCCGCCGCGCTCGCCAATCTCGACATCTGGCGTGATGAGCCAGTGCTGGAGCGGGTCGCGGCGCTGGCGGCGCGGCAGGCGGACGGGTTGGCGATCTGGGCCGAAGCGGGCCTTGAAAATCCGCGCCAATGCGGCACGATCATCGCCGCCGACTTTCCCGCATCGGGCGATGCCGGCTACCTTGCGGATATCGGCCCGCGCCTGAAGACACGCTTCGCTGAGCAGGGCGTGTTGCTGCGACCGCTGGGCAACACGGTCTATGCCATGCCGCCTTATTGTATCTCAGTGGACGATCTGGCCTCAGTACACAGCGCAGTCGCCGATGCGGCGCGAGCCTTCGCTGGAACCTAATCCGCACTCACCAGCTTGGCCCCATGCGGATTGGCGCTGGGGCGCCCATGCTCGGCTTCCCAAGCCTCACTGGCATCATAGCAAGCCTCGACAACCTGAGCATAAGTCTCACGGAACAGGCCACGCTGTTCGGGGTGATCGAAGACAAAGGCACGGTTGTGGGCAACCGCATCGAGCACCATCGGCGCGATGTCGTCGGGATGGAAGAAGGCGAGGCTCGACTGTTCCTGGTTGACCTCGCCGACATGGACTTCGCCCTCACCGGGACCACCAAACTGCGCAGGGCGATAGCGAGAGTTGTTTTCCTTCATTCCGGTCGCCACCCCGCCAGGGCAATAGCTCGTGGTGAACACGTTGTGCTCCTTCAGCTCTAGCGCGACATTCATCATCATGCCGATGATCCCCATCTTCGCCGCCGAATAGGGAACATGCACCGGAATCCAGCCCGGCAGCAGCCCGGCCATCGAAGCGGTTGCGCAGACATGCCCGCCGCCAGCCGCGATCATTCCGGGCAGGAAGGCTCGGGTGGTATTCATCACCCCGTGGAGATTGACCGTGAGGATCCAGTCAACGTCCTCGTCGCTCATCTCCATCAGTGGATCAAACGACGTGGCTCCGGCATTGGCGAAGACCAGCTGGATGGGGCCCAGAGCCGCCTCGGCGGCCTCGCGCATGGCATTGATCGAGGGCCGGCTGCACACATCGCATTCGATCGCGATCGCCTTGCCGCCCGCAGCAAGAATCGCATCGGCGACCTTCTGCGCATTGCCAAGGATAATGTCTGCCACTGCCACGCTTGCGCCTTGCCGCGCCAGCTCCTTGGCCAACGCCATGCCGATGCCGCTGCCCCCGCCAGTGACGACTGCCGCCTTGCCGCTGATTTGTGTCATGTCGCCTGCTTCCTCACACCATGAGCCTCTTGTTGCGCGCACTTTGCACAGGGCGGCGCGCTTGCCAATCGCCACGGCATTATCCGTTTCGCCCGTGCTGCCGGATCGGTTACGATCCTTGCAATGCTGCGCCTAATAGACAGCACTGTTGATTAGCGATAATGTTGCGCCAACGATTCGAGGGAGAGACCATGGACTGCACCACTACCGCCGTTCCGCCGCGCGAGGAGATCGATATCCCGGCGCTGCGTGCGAAGTATTATGCCGAGCGGGACAAGCGGTTGAACCCCAAGGCCGGTGCGCAATACATCAACGACGGGCCGGGCGACCTGCACGATCTCTACAACCACGATCCGCACATGCCGGTGGCGGCGCGCGAAGCCATTGTCGAGGACATCGACGTTGCCGTACTCGGCGCCGGCTTTTCGGGGGTCATGGCGGGATATTACCTGAAGAAGCAGGGCATCACCTCGTTCCGCAATATCGACCACGCCGGCGATTTTGGCGGCGTTTGGTACTGGAACCGCTATCCCGGGATCCAGTGCGACAACGAAAGCTACTGCTATCTGCCGCTGCTCGAAGAGACCGGCTTCATGCCCTCGCGCCGCTTCGCGCCGGGGCCGGAGATCATGGGCTACATTCGCCTGATGGCCGAAAAGCATGGCTTTGCGGACCAGGCGCTGTTCCACACCCTGATCACTTCGCTGATCTGGGATGAAAGTATCCAGCGCTGGCATGTCAAGACCGACCGCGGCGACGACATCCGCGCGCGCTTCGTCGTAATGGGCCAGGGCGTGCTCAACATGCCGAAGCTGCCCGGGATCAATGGCATCGCGAAGTTCAAAGGCAAGATGTTCCACACCTCGCGCTGGGAATACGATTACACCGGCGGCTCTTGCGAAAATCCGGTGCTCGACAAGCTGAAGGACAAGCGCGTTGCCATCGTCGGCACCGGCGCCACGGCAATCCAGGCAGTGCCTTTCCTCGCGCAATATGCCAAAGAGCTTTACGTCGTGCAGCGCACCCCGAGCTGCGTCGACACCCGCCCCAATCCGCCCACCGACGAGGCCTGGCTGAAGAGCCTCGAGCCCGGCTGGCAGAAAGAGCGCATCGCCAATTTTCAGCGCTATGCCCAGGAAGTGCCTCTGCCCGGTGAAGCAGATCTGGTTTGCGACTTCTGGACCGAAATCAACCGCAACCTCGCCGCCTGGAACGCTGCCGAGCC
>CAXNKI010000165.1:0-4565 GCA_964202645.1 Alphaproteobacteria bacterium
CCAAGTTCGCGCGCCATGGCGAACAGGTCAGTGAACTTGGGGCCCATATTGCAGCGGATGCAGGGAATCGGCGTGCGCCCAGCGAGATATTCATCGGCGAAGCGGTCCACTACTTCTTCGCGGAAGCTGCTTTCGTGATCGAACACATAGTGGGCTATGCCCAGCCGGTCAGCCACCGCGCGGGCATCACGGATATCGTCGCCCGCGCAACACGCGCCCTTGCGCTTGGCCGCCGCGCCGTGATCATAGAGCTGGAGTGTGATGCCGATCACCTCGGCGCCGCTTGCGGCCGCCAGCGCCGCCACCACCGAGCTATCGACGCCGCCCGACATGGCGACGACAATACGCCGCCCGGCCAGCGGTCCTGCGATCTGGAACAGCGCGGCGGGATCGAGCCCGCCCGGCAGGAGTGTATCTAGCGTCATGGCCGTGCCCATACACGCCGCCGGGCAACTTGGGTATGGGGTGCGAAACAGCGCGGAATCCGGTTAACCAACGTGAGCGGAAGGTAAAGACCGCCTTTACCTCATTTGAACCTTCCTGCGCCTATAGCCTCGGTCATGGACCTTGGATTTAACCTTGAATACCCGCAACGCACCGCTGCCGCCCGAGACTGCGCCGGCGATTCCCGGCCTGCGCCCGAATGGCACGAATTGTCGTCGTGCCTATTCGCAGGCTGGGTCGCGCGCCGTGAATTGCTGGGCGCAGACCGGCCGCAAACCGCGCACTGGGGCAACTTCGACCCCGCAAGTGCCGGCGCCCTGGCGAGATTCGTTCATGCCTCACGCGACATTAACCAGTCTGCTTTAGGCAATCGCAAACCTGACGGGGGCATAGGTTATTGCCTCGCCGGGATTTCCCAATCCGGCGACCGAGGGTAAATATGATCGAGAACCAGAAGATCAAGCCGGCAATGGTGATTGGCCCGCTCGGCGAGCCACTCACGATTGAGTCGCTGCCTGCGCCCGGCACCACCCGCTGGGTGGTGCGGCGCAAGGCAGAAGTCGTGGCAGCGGTTAACGGCGGCCTGCTGAGCATCGACGAAGTGTGCGAACGCTATGGTCTGACGCTTGAGGAATTCGCTTCCTGGCAGCGCGCGGTCGATCGTTCGGGAATGCAGGGGCTGCGCGTCACCCGCATCCAGCACTACCGCGATCTCTACGAGCGCCAGCTCAAATACTGAGTTCTGTCGGGATTCGGCCCATGCCGGGCTGCGAGCGGCTGTTTTCTGGGTTTCCGGTACTCAAGGCCCAAAAGGCCACTGCCGCCGGTTCTCGAAATCAGTCATTCGCGTTCCGGCCTGAACCGAATCCCCACAAGCCTTTGTTTCGCTGCCCACAATTCCCCGATCCCGTCGCCTGACGCGAATTGTCTCAGACTGTCGCGGAACGGGCCAAAATCCATGTCCCGCATTGCCAGCCGCCGCGCCCAAGTCTATGGCCGTGGTCAGGTTGGCCCCAGTGCCTGCCCCTGGTTCCGCCATGCATGCTGGATAGAGGGCAAGTTACTGGTTTGGCTATGAATTGTGCACGCGCGAGGTCCGCGTCAAGGCGGAAGCTGACATGAATTACGATGCCAGGATCGACACCGCTGCCGCCGAACCCGAAACATCGGGCTTCGAAGCCCTGCATGAAACGAGCGAACAGGAAGCCGGCTCGCGCCGGCGGATGTGGATCATTGCCGTTCTTGCTTTGCTGACGCTGGTGGGGGTCTGGTTCCTGACCCATCGCAACGACGCAGACACTGCTGTAGCAGGACGGGCTTCGCAGGCTCCGCTGGTTTCGGTCGTGGTTCCCGCCAAAGTGACCGTCGCGAGCGAGGTTTCCACCAATGGCAGTCTTGCTGCGCGCCGCGAACTGCCGGTCGGCGTTGCCGGCGAAGGTGGGCAGATTGTGCGGGTGCTGGTCGAGCCGGGCGATTGGGTCCGCGTTGGCCAGGTGCTGGCGATTGTCGATCGCTCGGTCCAAGTCCAGCAGCAGGCGAGCGGTGCGGCGCAGATCCAGGTCGCCCAGGCCGATGCACGCCTCGCTCAGGCCAATCTGGAACGCGCGCTGAAACTGGTTGATCGTGGATTTATTTCCAAGGCAGACGTCGACCGGCTGACCGCGCTGCGCGATGCCGCTGCCGCCCGAGTTCGCGTCGCTGGCGCACAACTGGGCGAATTGCGCGCCCGCACCCAGCGCCTGAACATCGTCGCCCCGGCTGCCGGCCTCGTGCTCGAACGCAAGGTGGAGCCCGGCCAGGTCGTCTCGAGCGGCAGCGGCGTGCTGTTCCGTATCGCACAAGGAGGCGAAATGGAATTGAAGGCGCAGGTCGGCGAGGTCGATTTTGCCAAGCTCGGCATGGGGGCCACTGCGCTGGTCACACCTGTTGGTTCCGACAAGAGCTTCACCGGCCAGGTCTGGCAACTCTCGCCGATTATCGATCCGCAAACCCGCCAGGGCACGGCCCGCATCGCGCTGGCCTATGCGCCGCAATTGCGCCCCGGCGGTTTTGCCAGCGCCACCCTGCAAGGTGGCGCGGTGGTGGCGCCCAAGCTGCCCGATTCGGCGGTCCTTTCAGACAACCGCGGCAGCTACGTCTATGTCGTCGACAAGGACGGAAAGGCGCGGCGCCGCGACGTCAAGACAGGAACGGTTACCGATTCCGGCATTGCGATACTTTCCGGGCTTGACGGCAGCGAGCGCGTCGTCGTGCGCTCAGGCGGCTTCCTCTCTCCGGGGGAAACCGTAAATCCCAAGCTGGTCCGGCAGTGAGCCGGATGGCCGCAAAGCACGGGCGGAGCTGAGCCTTGGATTTCCGCAACATCTCGGCCTGGTCGATCCGCAATCCAGTCGTGCCGATCATCCTGTTTATCGGGCTTTGCCTGATGGGCGTTGTCTCCTTCATGCAAATGAAGGTGCAAGACATGCCCGATGTCGAATTCCCTGCCGTGTCAGTGATGATTTCGCAGCCCGGCGCAGCGCCAACCGAGATCGAAACCCAGATCACCCAGCGCATCGAATCGGCGGTTCGCACGATCAGCGGGGTTGATTCGATCAGTTCGACGGCGACCGAAGGCATGAGCCAGACCTTCGTCATGTTCCTGATCGGCACCGACGTCAACGCGGCCGTCAACGAAGTGAAGAACGCTGTCGATCAGGCGCGGAGCGATCTGCCAGAAGGCATTCTGGAACCGCGAGTCAACAAGCTCGAAGGCCGGGGCAGCGAAATCGCCGCATGGGCCGTCACCTCCGATGACATGACCCTCGAACAACTCTCCTGGTTTGTCGACGACACCATTTCCAAGCGCCTGCTTTCGATCGAAGGCATGGCAGCGGTCAGCCGCGGCGGCGGGGTCAGCCGCGAAATTCTGGTCACGCTCGATCCGGCGCGGATGCAGTCACTTGGACTTTCGGCATCGCAGGTCAACACAGCCTTGCGCCAGCTCAACGTCAATGCAGCCGGCGGCAAAGCCGAAATCGCCGGCTCACGCCAGTCAGTGCGTGTGCTCGGAAATGCCGCTTCGGCTTACGAGCTCTCCCAGAAAGACGTGGCAATTGGCGGCGGGCGCACGGTCAAACTGGCAGATTTCGCCAATGTGTCGGACAGCGTCGGCGAAGTCACCTCAGCGGCCAAGCTGCGCGGCAAGCCGGTGGTCATCGTCGACATCAAGCGCGCGCGCGGAGCCTCAGACGTCTCGGTCTACGACGAAACGGTGGTGCAACTGGCCCAGCTTGAAAAAGAGCATCCCGGCGTTCGTTTTTCCCGGCTCTATTCCTCGGTGGACTATACCAAGGCGCAGTATGAAAGCTCGATGGCCGCGATGGTCGAAGGCGCGATCCTGGCAGTTATCGTCGTGTTCTTCTTCCTGCGTGACTGGCGCGCGACGATTATCTCGGCGATTGCCATTCCGCTGGCCGCGATACCCACCTTCTGGTTCCTATATTCATGGTTTGGCTTCTCGCTCAACTCCATCTCGATGCTCGCGCTGGGGCTGGTCGCAGGTGTGCTGGTCGACGATGCGATTGTCGAAATCGAAAACATCGTGCGCCACATGCGCATGGGCAAGAGCGCCTATCAGGCATCGATCGACGCTGCGGATGAGATCGGGCTGGCGGTTGTTGCCACGACTTTCTCGATCGTGGCGGTGTTCCTGCCGGTGGGACTGATGGGCGGCATTCCCGGCCAGTTTTTCAAGAGTTTCGGCATGACCGTTGTAACTTCGGTACTGCTCAGTCTCGCTGTCGCGCGCACGATCACGCCCATGCTCGCCGCCTATTTCCTGAAGAGCCATGGCCATGCCGAACATGCCAGCGGGCCGTGGATGGATCGCTACATGGCGATCCTGTCATGGACTCTCGATGTCAGCCGCGTCGCTGCCTACAAACAGAAACTGCTCGCGCAGGGCCGGCGTCTGAGCATCATGCAGCGCATGGCCGCGCGCCTGCGCGATCACCGGCTGTGGATGGTGGGCGTGGGAGTTGGCGCGTTGGCGCTCACCGGGGTCTTGCTGGCAATCATTCCCAAGCAGTTCTTCCCATCGGTGAACAGCGACTTTTCCATGGTCAACATCTCGATGGTCC
>CAXNKI010000166.1:0-4550 GCA_964202645.1 Alphaproteobacteria bacterium
GACCGAAATCGGCAAAACATGCGCCCGAAACCAGCCCGACATAGCCCGAGCCTACCATTGCGATCTTCATGAAGTTACTCCGGTCATATGGCTTGCCTTCTGCAGACAATCCGCCCGTCCTTGTCGCTCGCGGTCAGCTGCCAGCGTTCCTCGCCGTCGAGCCCCAGCGCAGTCAGCCGGCCATGCAAATAGGCACCCGTATCAATGCCGATCCGGTTGCTGCGGACTTGCGGTTGCTCGGAAATTGTGTGGCCGTGGACGATCACATAGTCATGGTCGCCATCATCGCTAAGAAACGGCTCACGCATCCAGCGTAGGTCACTGGTGCGCTGTTCGGCCAGGGGCACGCCGGGGGCAATTCCTGCATGGACGAACAGGTACTCGCCGATCACGATCATGTCCTCGAAAGTGCAGATGAATTCGAGATCGTCTTCAGGAATTGTCCAGCGCATCATCGCCTGGGCCTCTGCCATGGTGGCGGCATTCCAAGCCAGGATGTCGATAGGATAGGACAAGATAGTCTCGCGGCCGCCGTAGCGCAGAAACGCGCGGAGCACTTCGATATCCTCGAAACTTTGCAGAAACATTTCTTCGTGATTACCGCAAAGCGCGCGCAGTGGCCGCCGCGCCGCCAGCGTCCGCGCCGACGCGATCACCCCGGCGCTATCCGGTCCGCGATCGATCAGGTCGCCGAGCAGAATTATTGTGGTCTGCGCCGCAGCGCGCTCGGCGTCGTCGGCCTCGATGGCTGCAATCAGCGCGTCAAACAGGTCGCTGCGGCCATGGACGTCGCCCACGGCATAGACCCGCTGGCCTGCCGGAATAGCGGGGAGCGGCTCCAGTGGCTGCGGCCTGACGAGCTTGCGAAGTTTTTTGAACATGGGGTGCTGTTGCAGCGAGCCCATATAGGCCGGCAGGCTCTACGACAAGCTCCCGGCTAACGCGGCCATGCGTTGCCCAGATGCAACAGTGACCATGCGATTCATTTGCTTGGCAAATTTTTTCTTGTGCAATGCAGCATAGCCGTGCAGATCGGAGGGGTTATCGCATGATGCTGCCCAAAACGAGGCGCACTTGCGAGCACGCAGGTGGGACGAAGCAGTAATAACCGTGAGGGATTCACTATGCTTACGTCCATTCGCAGCCTTATGGCCGCAACTCTTCTCGCTGGTGGCATGCTCACCGCCGCACCCGCTTTCGCCGACGAGGCTGATCCTCCGAGCGAATTCACCATCACCGGCAACGTTGCCCTGGTAAGCGACTATCGCTTCCGCGGCCTGTCGTTCACTGCTGGCGATCCCGCCATCCAGGGCGGCATCAACGTCAACCACAAGAGCGGCTTCTATGTCGGCGCCTGGGGTTCGAATCTCGAAGATTCGCCCGTCTACGGCAGCATGGAGCTCGACCTGTTCGCCGGCTGGACCGGTCCGATCGGCTCGGGCATCACTGCCGATGTCGGCCTGCTCTATTATGCCTATCCCAACGGCAAGGTCGGCAAGGCTGAATATTTCGAGCCTTACGCCTCGCTTTCGACCACGTTCGGCCCGGCCAGCGCCAAGATCGGCGTTGCCTATGCCTGGTCGCAGGATGCGCTCGGCGGCGACGACAACGTCTATCTCTACACCGATTGGGGCGTTGGCATTCCCAACACGCCGATCTCGCTCTCGGCCCACCTCGGCTATGCTGACGGCGTCCAGTCGCCCAAGCTGCTGACCGGTGCCGGCACCGGTGGCGGGCTCGACTGGGCACTTGGCGCTTCGGTCAACATCACCAAGAACCTGTCGATCGGCGCCACCTACATCGGCACCGAAGGCAATTCGATCGACGACTTCTCCGACGATGCCATCGTCGGCACGCTGAAGCTTTCGTTCTAAGCACATTCCAGCAGGGGGATGGGGCCCGCTCCGGCTTAGGCTGGGGCGGGCCTTCCCTTGTGTGCGCTGACCGGTGTCAGCAAGGTGCCGCCGCCGCCGTGGGGCGGGAAGGTCAGCGCAGATAAAAATTGATCGTCGTGACCACGCGCACCCGCTTGTAGGGCGAATCCATCGGTCCGCTGCTGCCGCCTTCGCCGTCCGCGCCGCTGTCGCCATCGCGCGCGGCGATCGAGAAATAGCCCTGGCTGGCGCTCTTGATCGAACCAACCGAAGTGCCGCTGTCCTTGGCGAACTGCTCGGCCGAGGCGCGCGCGTCTTTGGTTGCGAGCGCGATCATCCTCGGCTTGATCGCGTTGAGCCCGGTGAAGCGGAAATTCAGCCCCGATCCGTCTTCCAGCACCACCCCGCGCTGGACCAGCTCGAACTGGCGCCGCGCGGCTTCCTGCGCGCGTTTGATATCGGCAGTGCGCAAGACCATGGTCTGGCGCACGGTCACTTCGGGCACGCCGTTGGGCGCATATTGCGAGACGTTGACGCCAGCGGGCTGCAAGGCATCGGCCGGGAAGCCCAGATCCTTGAAGAAGCCGCGGATCGCCGCGTTGTCGCCTTCCGCTTCTGCCTGCGCGCCGGCAAGATCGCCCGCCTTGGCCGAATAAGTCAGTGTCCAGGTGGCAAGGTCCGCCGTCACGTCGCGCTCGGCCAGCCCGCGCACGGTGACTGAGCGATCCGCCTCGCGGGCACGGACCAGGCCGTTGCCCAGCAGATAGCCGCCGACGATCAGTCCGAAAGTTATCACGCCGGCTGAGGCCAGCCAGCGCCGCGTATCGCCATCGCGCAAGAATGCGCTGGCGTGGTCGCGGAAATCGGGGCTAGTGTCAGTCATCGCAGAACCTCCCTGTGGTCAGGGTGCACGATGCGCTCGCCCGGCTTTCTGCACGATGAACCGTTTTACACATGCGATGAATGGAGTTCAAAGCTCTCGTGACCAAATACCTCCACACCATGATCCGGGTCAGCGATCCCGATGCCACCATCCGCCTGTTCGAGCTGATCGGCGTGCGCGAAATTCGCCGGCATGACAGCCCGGCCGGCCGCTTCAGCCTGATCTTCCTTGCAGCGCCCGGGCAGGAAGGCCTCGCCGAAGTCGAGCTCACTCACAACTGGGACGAGACGGGCTATCAAGGCGGACGCAATTTCGGCCATCTGGCCTATGGCGTCGATGACATCCACGACATCTGCCAGCGCCTGTCGGATGCCGGGGTGACGATCAACCGCCCGCCCCGCGACGGCCGCATGGCCTTCATCCGCACGCCCGACAATATCTCGATCGAGCTGCTGCAGAACGGCGACGCGCTGACCCCGCAGGAGCCGTGGTCAAGCATGCCGAATGTCGGCGAATGGTGACAAGCCAGCCCGGCTGAGCAGCCGGGAACAATTTGCGCTCCAGTGCATTTACCCTGCGACTGTCATCACTCGCTCGGCACCCCCCCGCTAACGAGCCCCCCCGCTCACTCAGGGCGAGTGATGGCAGCCCCCCGACCACCACCAGATCCAGCCCGCGCGCCCTTCAGCTGCGCGCCATATAGTCTGCCTTGCCCAGCTCCACCCCGGCGCTGCGCAGCAGGGCATAGGTCATGGTGCAGTGGAAATGCAGATTGGCGAGCACGAAGCCGAACAGGAAATCCTTGCCCGGCATGACCAGATCGCCGCGCGGGGTCGGCAGGGTGATCTCGCGGTCCAGGCTGCCTTCCAGACTTTCCGGCGTGATGCCGTTCAGCACCGTGATGGTATCGGCGATCCGCTGCCTCAGGTCGGCAAAGCTGCCTTCCTTGTCTTCCATCGGCGCCGGCTCCTGCCCGGCCATGCGCACCAGCCCGCGCCGGGGAATATCGCAGGCGATCCGGACTTGCGCCGAAAGCGGCAACATATCAGGCACCAGCCGCATGGTCATATAGTTGGCCTCGTCGGTCGCCTTGGCCTTCGCATGGGCCTCGCCTTTGTCGAGCACGCCTGACAGCGCGGTCAGCGCCTTGATGACAACGGGCACGCTGGCGTCGAAAGTGGATAGGCTCATGGGTGTGCTCCTGCGGGGATGATGATGCGGCGTCTGTGGCGGAGCGGGGTGCGGGGTGCAAGGGGCGGGGTGACGGGAGTTTGGGGGTTATTGCGCCTGTCACCGTAACCCGCTGTCACCGCAACCCCACCCTAACCCTGATCACGGCTGATTATGACGTCCGAGGAACATTTGGACCATCGCCTCGTTACATCTCCAGGTTCACTTCACAATGAGCCGCTCGTAAGGAGAAGTATCGTGCGCCGACTGATCATGACTATGGGGCTGGCGACCGCCGCCCTGTCGCTGGCAAGCTGCAGTACCTATGGGTCTGACTATGGCCCTCGCTATGGCAATCAAAATCCAGAAGTGCGGCAGGAATTGCGCGAGTGTCGCAGAGAGCTGCGCCAGGCCGAGAACCGCCGCGAATATCAGCGCGAACTGCGCGAATGCAGCCGCGAGTTGAGGCGGGCACGCAATTCAGGCGGCTATGACAGCTGGGATAACCGCTGGCGGAATTGGTAGTTTCCCGGCGGGGCGGGCGATCTCGCCGAAGGCTGTGAATGGCTTGGCCGCGAACCGCCGGGGTTTTGCACCTGTCACCGTAACCGTTCAGTCCGCCA
>CAXNKI010000167.1:0-4544 GCA_964202645.1 Alphaproteobacteria bacterium
GCCCGGTGTTCGGGCTGGAGCCGGTGATCCTGTTCGGCACCGAGGAACAGCAGCAGCGCATGATCCCGCCGATCCTTTCAGGCGAAGAGCGCATGTGTTTTGCCGTGACCGAGCCCAACACCGGGCTCGATACCACCAGCCTCAAGACCCGCGCCGAGCGCGTGCCCGGCGGCTACAGGGTCAACGGCGAGAAGATCTGGATCACCAACGCCCACATCGCCGACCGCATGCTGCTGATCGCGCGCACCACCCCGCTGGATGAGGTCAAGAAGAAGACCGAAGGGCTGACCCTGTTCTATTGCAAGCTTGACCGCGAGGCGATCGAGCACCGGCTGATCCCCAAGATGGGCCGGCACGCTGTCGGCTCGAACATGCTGTTCATCACAGACCTGTTCATCCCCGAAGAAGACCGCATCGGCGCGGAAGGCCAGGGCTTCAAGATCCTGCTGCAAGGTCTGAACCCGGAGCGCGTACTGCTCGGCGCGGAAGCAACCGGCCTCGGCCGCGTCGCTATCCAGCGCGCCTCGCAATATGCGCGTGAACGTATCGTCTTTGGCCGGCCCATCGGCCAGAATCAGGGCATCCAGCACCCCCTCGCCAAGGCCTGGATGCAGGTCGAAGCGGCGAGCTTGATGGTCTACAAGGCCGCCGCGCTGTTTGATGCCGGGCAGGAATGCGGTGTTGAAGCGAACAGCGCCAAGTACCTCGCAGCCGAGGCCGGATACGAGGCCTGCCAGACTGCAGTGATGTCCATGGGCGGGATGGGCTATGCGCAGGAATACCACGTCGAGCGCTACTTGCGCGAAGTGCTGATCCCGCGCATCGCGCCGGTCAGCCCCCACCAGATCATGAATTTCATCGCCGAAAGGGTGCTGGAATTGCCGAAGAGCTATTGAGGAAACACCATGCACCAGCCCAGCACTGCCCGCTCATGGCTGTTCGCCCCCGGCGACAGCGAGAAGAAGATGCAAAAGGCGATGGACGGCAGCGCCGACATCGTGCTGATCGATCTTGAGGACGCAGTCGCGACCGAGAACAAGCCGCTGGCCCGCCAGATGGTGCATGATTTCATCAAGGCCAACGCAGCCCAGCAAGCACGTCTGTGGGTGCGGATCAACCCGTTCGACGGGCCCTATACATTGGGCGATCTCGCCGCGGTCATGCCGGCGCATCCCGGTGGGATCATGCTGCCCAAGGTCTATGGCCGGGCCGACGTCGAGAAGCTCGACCATTGCCTCTCGGCGCTCGAAGTGGCCAACGGGATCGCAGAAGGCTCCACCCCGGTGATCGTGCTGATCACCGAGACCGCCGAAGCCATGTTCCACACCGGAAATTACAAAGGCGCGCCTCGCGTAGTGGCGCTGACCTGGGGGGCGGAAGACCTCGCCGATTCAATCGGTGCCTCTTCCAACCGCAACCCGGACGGCTCCTATTCCTTCACCTATGAGCTGGCGCGCAGCCTGACCGTGCTGGGCGCAGCCACCGCTGGCGTCACTGCCATCGAAACGATCTCCGCCGACTTCAAGGACCTCGAAGCGCTCCGCATCCGCGCCGAAGGCGTGCGCCGCGATGGCTTCCGCGGCATGATGGCGATCCACCCCGCACAGGTCGACGTGATCAATGCGGCTTTTACGCCAACCGAGGCGGAAATTGCCGAAGCTCAGGAAGTGGTCGATATTTTCGCCGCCAACCCCGGCGTCGGCGCCATCGGCTGGAAGGGCGGAATGCTCGACCGGCCCTATCTGGCGCGCGCCGAGCGGCTGCTGCGGCAAGCGGGCAAGCTGTGAGCATCGACCTGCGCCAACTGCTTCAGCCCGGCGACCACATCGTCTTGGGCCAGGCCTGCGGCGAGCCCACCACACTGGTCGAGGCGCTGATCGCGCAAGGGGCAGACATTCCGGGCCTCAAGGCCTTCATCGCCACCAGCTTTTCCGGCCTGTTCACGCCCGAAAGCGCGGCCAGCTTCCGCCTGTCCAGCATGGGCGCAATCGGCGCGCTGCGGAGCATGACCAAAGCGCATGCTCTCGACGTGATCCCGGTCCATGTCAGCCAGGTCGGCCCGCTTATCACAGCGGGTGTGATCCCCTGCGATGTCGCGATGATCCAGGTCAGCCCCGCCGATGCGGACGGCAACCATTCGTGCGGGCTGATCAGCGACTATGTCCGCGCCGCCGTCGCCAAGGCGCGGCTGGTCATCGCCGAAGTCAACGAGGCCGTGCCCTTCACGTTCGGTGAGACGGTCCACGCCAGCGAAATCGACGTCGCCGTGCATGTGTCGCGCATGCCCGTGGAAGTGCCCCCGGCGAAAGTGAGCGAGACTGACGAGGCGATTGCCCGCCACTGCGCCAGCTACATCGGCGATGGCTCGGTGATCCAGACCGGCGTCGGCGCAGCGCCCGATGCCATTCTGCGGCTGCTCCACGACCGCAAGGATCTGGGCGTCCATTCAGGCATGCTCGGCGATGGGCTGGTCGATCTGATCGAGGCCGGGGTCGTCACTAATGCCCGCAAGGAAATCGACGTGGGCGTGACGATCAATGGCGCGCTGATCGGCACCCGGCGGCTCTATGATTTCTGCAATCGCAATCCCGCGATCCGTATGACCCCGACCAGTTACACCCATGACGCAGCGGTGCTCGGCCAACTCTCGCGGCTGGTAACGCTCAATTCGGCTCTCGAGGTTGACCTGACCGGTCAGGTCAATGCCGAGGGCTCGGGCGCAGCCTATATGGGCGGCACGGGCGGGCAGGTTGATTTCGTCCGCGCCGGCGCGCGCTCGCCGGGTGGCCACTCGCTGATGGTCCTCGCCGCTACGGCAAAAGGCGGGACGCTGAGCAAGATCGTGCCTGCTTTGGCCGGCCCCGTGACCACTGCGCGCAGCGAGGTTGACGTTGTGGTCACCGAATATGGCGCGGCGGAACTGAAGGGCCAGAGCCTGGCCGAGCGGACCCGCCGCCTCACCGCCATTGCCCACCCGGATTTCCGCGAGGAGCTGGACCGGGCGGCACACAAGATTGCGAAACGAGGGTTCTGACCATGACTGACGCCGTCCTGTATGAGATTCGCGAGGCGGGCATTGCCGTTATCACGATCAACCGTCCCGAGCAGCGCAACTGCCTCTCCGCCGAAGTGCGCGAGGGGCTTCGCGCGGCATGGACCCGGTTCGAGGCGGATGACGCCGCGCGCATCGCCATTCTCACCGGCTCTGGCGAAAAGGCCTTCTGCGCGGGTGGCGATCTGAAAGAAATGGTCGAGAAACAGCTCAAGGTTCCGCCGCGCGATATGTTTCCGGTGCCATATGAGAACATCTCGCTGTCTAAACCGACTATCGCGGCGGTGAACGGCGTGGCCTTCGCCGGCGGCTGGATGATCGCGCAGGCCTGCGACCTGTGCGTCGCCTCCACATCCGCCAAATTCGCCATCACTGAAGTGAAAGTCGGGCGCGGCAGCCCGTGGGCCACACCGCTGATCCACATGATCCCGCAGCGCGTCTATATGGAGATCGTGCTCACCGGGAAGCCGATCACCGCGCAAAGGGCGTATGAGATCGGGCTGGTCAACCGCCTCGCCGAGCCCGAAGCGCTGATGGACTGCGCCCTCGAACTCGCCCGCGAAGTGCTCGAAGGCGCGCCGCTCTCGGTAAAGGCCGCGCGCGACACCGTCATGCTCGCCACCGAAATGGGCCGCACTGCCGCACTCGATGCCGGCTATGCGGCGCACGAGGAGTGCTACAATTCCGCCGATGCGCAGGAAGGCCCGCGCGCTTTTTCGGAGAAGCGCAAGCCGGTGTGGTCAGGAAAATAAGGCCCCGCCCCTAATGCCCGCAGGCCAGAGCCTCCACCGCATCCTCCAGCCGCGCCGGATCGCCCAGCGCCAGCACATGGCCGTCACTCCCCGCATGGAGCGGATCGCCGTTCCAGTCACACACTGTGCCGCCTGCGCCTTCGATCACCGGGACCAGCGCCGCCCAGTCGTGCAGCTTGAGGTTCGCCTCGCAAACCAGATCGATGTGGCCCGAGGCGAGCAGCGCATAGTTGTAGCAGTCGCCGCCCATCACCATGCGCTTGTGATCGCTGCGCGCGGCGAGCGCCATGAAGTGGCTGCCCTGATGGTCGTCGAAGTAGTGCGGGCCGGTCGTGGCGAGCGCGGCATCGGCGAGGGTCGCACAGGCTCGCGTGCGGCAGGGCCCGCCGTTGAAAGTAGTCGGACGACCAGTCGCGCCCACCCAGCGCTCGCGCAGGATCGGCTGGTCGATAATCCCCAGCACCGGCCAACCCTCGATCACCAGCGCAATCAGCGTGCCGAAAATCGGCCGGCCGGCAAGGAAGCTGGTGGTGCCATCGATCGGATCAAGCACCCAGCTGCGGCCTGACTTGCCGGGACTGGCGCCGAATTCCTCGCCGATCACCGCATCGCGCGGCACTTCGGCCGTCAGGATCCGCCGCATAGCCTCCTCTGCGGCCTGGTCGGCCAGTGTCACCGGTGTGGCGTCATCCTTGCGGATTGCGCTGATGCCGCTGCGAAAATGGGGGCGGATAGCCTCG
>CAXNKI010000168.1:0-4540 GCA_964202645.1 Alphaproteobacteria bacterium
TGCGGGCGAGATGCCGATCTTCGAGCCGGGGTTGGAAGAACTCGTGCGGCGCAATGCGCGCGACGGACGCCTTTCATTCACCACAGATCTGGCCGCCGGCATCGCCGGGGCAGCGGCAATCTTCATTGCCGTGGGAACGCCCTCGCGGCGCGGCGACGGCCATGCGGATCTCTCGTTCGTCTATGCCGTGGCCGCCGAGATCGGCGAACATCTTGACCACCCGGCGGTGATCGTCACCAAGTCGACCGTGCCGGTGGGAACCGGCGACGAGGTGGAACGCATTCTTGCCGAAGCGGACACCAAGGCACGCTATGCCGTCGCATCAAATCCGGAGTTTCTGCGCGAAGGCGCCGCGATCAGCGATTTCAAGCGGCCCGACCGAATCGTAATCGGCAGTGACGACGAATGGGCGCGCGATGTCATGCGCGAAGTCTATCGGCCCTTGTTCCTCAACCGAGCACCGATCCAGTTCACCTCGCGGCGCAGCGCCGAGCTGATCAAGTATGCGGCGAACGCATTCCTCGCGACCAAGATCACGTTCATCAACGAGATCGCAGACTTGTGCGAAAAGACCGGAGCCGACGTGCAGGATGTCGCACGCGGGGTGGGCCTTGATGGCCGCATCGGGCCCAAATTCCTCCACGCCGGGCCGGGATACGGGGGCAGCTGCTTTCCCAAGGACACCCTCGCCCTGCTCAAGACCGCCGAGGACCATGACAGCCCGCTGCGCATTGTCGAAGCGGTGGCCAAGGCCAACGAGAGCCGCAAGCGCGCGATGGGCCGCAAGGTGATCGAAGCGCTTGGCAGTGATGACGCGCGCGGCAAGAAGGTCGCGCTGCTTGGGCTGACCTTCAAGCCCAACACCGATGACATGCGCGACGCGCCTTCGCTCGCCATCGCCCAGACGCTGGTCGATGCGGGAGTGGAAGTAACGGCCTACGATCCCGAAGGCATGGAACTGGCCCGACCGATGATGCCCGAAGTTGAAATGAAGGGCGACGCCTACAGCGCCATCACGGGCGCCGATGCGGTGGTCATCGTCACCGAGTGGGACGCCTTCCGCGCGCTTGATCTCGAGCGGATCAAGCAGATCGCCCGGCGACCGCTGCTGATCGACTTGCGCAACGTCTATGACCCGGCGGAAGTGCGCAGCGCGGGGTTTGAATATGTGAGTGTCGGTCGGCCCTGATCATCAAGCCCTAACCCGCGGTGACACCTGCGTCGATCTGGATGCAGGCCCCGTGATAACCGCGCGCCGCCGGAGTGGCGAGGAAGGCGACGCATTCGGCAACGTCCTCTATCTCGCAGAGTTCCGGCCGAGCTGAGCCGATCCGGCCGATCAGGCCGAGGTCCAAGTGCATGATGCGGGCCATGCCGTGGGTCAGCCCGGTCATCATGCCGCCGGGTGCCACCGCGTTGATCCGGATTGGCGCGTGCATGTATTCCATCGCCAGCGCCTTGGTCATGTTGGTCAGGCCTGATTTGGTCGCGCAATAGGCGGCGAAATAGGCCTGGCCCTGGAAGGCGGCGCAGCTGGTCACATTGACGATCGCGCCCTCGGCCTCCAGCAAATGCGGCAGCGCGGCGCGAATGGCGAAGAACGGGGCTTCGAGATTGACCTTCATGGTCAGATCCCAATCCTCGTCAGTGATCTCCGTCGTTGCGCCCGGACGCATCACACCGGCTACGTTGCACAGCGCATCGAGCCTGCCATATTCCGCCACCGTCTGTTCGACCGCGAGACGGCAATTGTCGCGTTCTGACAGATCGAGCGGCAGCACGAGTACCTTGCGGCCAGCCGCGCGGATCGCCTCTGCGGTTGCCGCAAGTCCTTCTGCGGCCACATCAAGGATGGCCAGATCGGCGCCGACTTGCGCCAGCCGGATCGCCGCTGCCTGGCCAAGCCCTGCCCCGGCACCAGTGACTAGCGCCACCTTGCCGCTCATATCGGAAGGAATGAACATTGCAGCGTTTCTCCTCAGGCCGCCTGGCGCGCGCGGGCACGCTCGACCAGTTCGGGCAGGCCAACCTCGGCGAGCGCCACCCGCTGCAGCGCGCGCGGGCCGCCCGCATAATCCGACTTTTCGCGCCGGGCATGTTGCAGCGCGAGATTGTCCCACATCACCACATCGCCGAGCTGCCATACGTGGTCATACTGCATCTCGGGCGCATAGATCCGCGCGAGCAAATCGTCGATCAGCGCGCGGCTTGCCGGCTCTTCCAGTTCAAGCAACCGCGTCGCGTGGTGTTCGGTCGCCAGGAGCAGCGGGCGGCCGTTTCGCGGATGGACGAAGCGCAGCGAATGATTGGCGACGAACGGAGGCCAATCAATATCCTTCATCTGGCTGACCAGCACATGGCGCAGCGTCAGGCCTTCGCAGCGGCGCTGCATTTCCGGCGGAAGGCGCTCCCATGCAGCGAAATTGCTGACGAATGTAGTCGAAGTGGGCGCCTCGGGCAGTTCGACCGCCTGCAGGCAGATCGCCTTGATCGGCACATCGGTGTAAGTCAGGTCGCAGTGGAACGGTAGCTGCATCGCGCCCGCAAGATCGCGGTTGTGCAGCACCGAGACGAAGTTTCCCTCCCCGTCGTTCGACACCGGCGCGGGCGGGCCGAACCAACTGGCGAGCTCGGCGTGGCGCTCTTCGCTCAGCCGAGCGCCGCCGCGAAACAGCAGGAGGCTGTAACGATCATAGGCCTCGCGCAGTTCCGCCAACTCTTGCCGAGATCCGCCCGCCTGAATGTCGAAGCCGAGCACTTCGGCGCCAAGCATAGCGTGGAGCGGACGAAATTCCACCGCCTCAGCCGCCTGCCGCGAACAGCGCCGGCTCGCGCAGCCGGGAGCCAAGCGGCGGATAGCCAGGTACGTCGTTCTGGGTGAACCAGATCAGCCGCTCGAAAGCCTGATCGGGGCGGATTGCAAAGCGGGTGGCCACGTCGCCAACCAGATCGAAGCCCCTGGACTTGAGATAGGCGGCAGCGGCTTCCGCTGAGCGAACCTTGAAAGTGATGCCGCAGATACCCTTCACCTCGCGCACGTGGCGCGCGAGTTCGCTGTCAGGATCAGTCGGGCACATCGCCTCGATCACGGTGTCGCCCATGTTGAACGCAGCGCACGTCGCCGCTTCACCCGGCAGGTCACGCGTGCCGATCTCGGGCCAGTCAAGCTTCCCGGCAAAGACCTCGCGCGCCGCATCAAGCGATGGCGTGGAGATGCCAATCGATTGCAGGCCTTCGATGCCCAGCGGATGTTCATCGCGCCAGCGCATCGGGTGCCAGCCGGAAGCCACGCGCGGATCGTTGGGCAGGTCCTGCCCCAGCACTTCGATGCGCAGGCCCAGCGCCTGCCCCCGCCCGATGAGGAAATAGATGTCCTCCATCCCCGGATCATAATGCAGTTTGAAGCCGCGCCCTTCAAACCAGGCCGCAGCCGCGCGGACATCGTCGACGCGGATCGCCACGCCCAGCCAGCGGTTCGGCCCGGCACTGCGGCGCAGCATCTCACCGGTCGGCGAATCCGGCCTTGCCCCGGCACCGGCCGGCGCGATGGGGATCAGCATGGTATCGCCGACAAGCATCAGCGTCTCTTCACGGTCCAGCCCCATATTCTCGCTTTCAGGCGTGATCAGCATTTCAAAAGCCGTCTCAGCGCCGAAAGTGTCGATCACGAAAGCGTCGCAGGCCTTGCGGTCCGCGTTGTCGGCAATCGCCCAGGAGAGGTGGGCTAGAGGAATTGCAACCATCGGCTCAGTCCTTCCGGCGCAGCAACTTGCCTGGCAGCGCGCCGGTGTGCTCGCCCCGGTCAATCAGCACTTCGCCCGCAACCAGAGTCGCAGCGATGCCCGTCGCGCGCTGCGAGAAGCGCCGCGCACCAGTGGGCAGATCGTGGACAACCTCGGGCATTTGCGGCCCGACAGTGGCCGGGTCGATCACATTGATGTCAGCGATGTTGCCAAGTTTCAGCTCGCCGCGTCCGGCGAAGCCGAAGTGCTGCGCTGAGCGCCCGGTCATCATGTGGATCGCTTCGGGCAGGCTGAGCAGCCCCGTCTCGCGGACGAAATAGGCCAGGAGGTGCGTCTGGATCGAGCTGTCAGCGATCTGGCTGACGTGCGCGCCCGAGTCGGAGAATGTCATCACTGAGCTCTGATGTCGCATTACCCGAACCGCTTCTTCGTCTGGCGCGCGGGTGAGGTATTGCATGAACAACGCGCTCATGTCGGTCTCGATGGCGAGATCGAACAGCACCTCGAGCGGATGCGCCGCGCCGCGCTGCGCAGCGAGTTCTGCGAGCGATGTGTAAGGCGGCATCGGCTTGTCGAAATAGTAGAATTCATCCCACTGCGGCGGCTTGCCCTCCGCGCCGGAGGCCGCGCCATACTGCGCATTGTCGACCGCGTGGATCAGCGCGGCACGGGTGGCGGGATCGGCGAGCCCCGCTTTCTGTGCAGCAAGCGGCTGCACGCGAAATTCTTTCCACACCGGTTGTGAATCGAAAAAGAAGGCCGTGCGGAACGAGAACAGCGAGCTGACCCCGCGGCTG
>CAXNKI010000169.1:0-4538 GCA_964202645.1 Alphaproteobacteria bacterium
GCCGAGGCCGAGGCAAAGGCCGGTTTTCCCGACCCCGAGCCGCAACTGTTCCGCAATCTCGAGGCGCTGACCGTCTCGCTGAACCGCGACGGGCGCTTTGGCCCGGAAGGCTGGGAGGCTACCCATAAAGCCTTGCTGCGTGTGACCAACGACCGTCTGACGGCGCACAAGTGGCTGCGCGACTTTCCCGAAATCGCGGACGAGCAGATCATCGATCCGGTGTTCCTGTGCGGTCTGCCGCGCTCGGGCACGACCTATTTCCAGTACCTGTTCGACAACGACCGCCGCTTCCGCCTGCTGCGCACCTGGGAGGCGATCATGCCCTTCCCTCCGCCGGGCCACGATCCGGCCTCCATCGAAACCCGCAAGGCAATGGAGCGCCAGGTCAACGACGAGTTACGCAGCAAGGTCGAAGGCTTCGACGCGCTCCACCTGATCGACGAGGACGGTCCGCAAGAGTGCCACCTGTTCCTCGAACACGGCTACGGCGCGGCGGGTTTCCTCAATCTCTATGACTGCCCCGAATACTTCGATTTCCTGATGGACGAGCTCGATCTTGAGCCGGTCTATCAGGTGCACAAACGCATGCTGCAATTGCTGCAATGGAAGTGTCCGCGCCCGCGCTGGGCGCTGAAATATCCCAATCACGTGATCGCCATGGAGCCGATCCGCAAGGTCTTCCCCGGCGCGCGCTTCGTGATGACCCACCGCGATCCGGCGCAAATTCTGGCCTCGATCTGCAAGATGACTTTCAGCCTGCGCACCGCGCGTCAGGGCGAGCCGGTTGACCCGCACCGCGTTGGCCAGCAGATGCTGCATTTCATCCGCCGCCACATCGACCGGATCATGGCGTTCTGTACCGATCCGGATGCGGCATGCGTCACCCACGTAGATTACTACCGCCTCGCCGCCGATCCCGCCGCGCTACTGGACGAAATCCACACAGGGCTTGGCATCGACACGCCCGACGATGTGCGCGCCAGCATTGCGGCATGGCGCGCGGCCAACCCCCAGGGCAAGCGAGGCGAAAACCGCTACACCCTCGCGCAATACGGCCTCGATGAAGCCGAAGTGCGCACGATGTTTGCCGATTATATCCAGCATTTTGCCATTCCCAGTGAAACGGATGGCGTCGCACGCCATTGAAGGAGCCAGCCATGCACAATGACCCCGCCATCCAGACCCTGATCGACCGCGAGGCGATCCGCGACCTCGTGCTGTGCTATTCGCGCGCGATTGACCGCAAGGATGTCGAACTGCTGCGCGATCTCTACACCGAAGACGCGACTGACACCCACGGTGACAGCTTCGATGGGCCGGCGGACAAGTATTGCGAATTCATTGCCGCTTCGCTGCCCTACATGACCTACAGTGGCCACCACGCCTGCAACCACATGATCGCCATTGATGGCGATACGGCGAACGGCGAAGTCTATGCCCTCGCCTTCCATGTGCTGCCCGACCGCGAAAACCCCGGCAAGCAGATCGAGGACTTCATGGCCGTGCGTTATATCGACAACTACCGCCGCTGCGCCGACGGCAAGTGGCGCTTTTCCAAGCGCGTGGTGACTTACGACATGCAGCTGCAGCGCCCCTTCACCGGCGGCGGCCTGATGGCGCTGGGCTCGGCGGACCCGAGCTATGATGTCTGCAAGCTGCCCTTCTTCCAGCGAGGCGCGCGGGCTTAGGCAAACAGCCCCTTGTATTCCTCTCGCAGCGACGCCTTCTGCACTTTGCCCATGGCGTTCCTCGGCAGGGCATCGACCACCAGCACCCGGCGCGGTTGCTTGAACCGCGCCAGCTGGCCGGAGATGGCGCTGAGTATGTCCTCCTCGTTGACCCCCTTGCCCACAACCACCGCGACCACGCCCTCGCCCATGTCCGGGTGCGGCACGCCAATCACGGCTGATTCCTCAACCCCCGGCAGCGCGTCGATCGCCTCTTCGATCTCCTTGGGATAGATGTTGAGCCCGCCGGCGATGATCAGATCCTTGGCGCGCCCGACCAGCGTGATCCGCCCGTCCGCATCTTGCGTCGCGACATCGCCGGTGACGAACCAGCCGTCTTCGCTCAATTCCTCGGCAGTCTTTTCGGGCATCCGCCAGTAGCCAGAAAATACGTTTGGCCCGCGCACCTCAAGCACCCCCGGCCCGCTGCCGCCGCCCTGGATACGCACCTCGACGCCGGGCAGCGGATAGCCGACCGTGCCCGCCAGTCGTTCGCCGCCCTGATAGGGGTTTGAGGTGATCATACCCGTCTCGGTCATGCCGTAGCGTTCAAGGATGCGCTGTCCGGTCTTCGCCTCGAAACGCTCGTGCGCCTCGGCCAGCAGCGGCGCGGAGCCGGAGATGAACAGCCGCATGGGCCGGACAGCCTCTGGGGTGAGTTCGGGCGCTGCGGTCAGCCGGGTGTAATGCGTCGGCACGCCCATCAGCAGGCTGGCTCGTGCAAAATCAGCAACCACCGCGGCGGGATCGAAACCCCGATGAAGCAGCACGCTGGCCCCCGCCAGCAAGGCCCCATGCAGCGCAACGAACAGCCCGTGGACGTGATAGATCGGCAGCAAATGGATCAGCACATCATCGCTGCTCCAGCCCCACAGCTGCTTCAGCGTCTGCGCGTTGCTGAGCAGGTTGGCATGGCTAAGCATCGCGCCCTTGGAGCGCCCGGTGGTGCCCGAGGTGTAAAGGATCGCAGCAAGGTCCGATGGCGCGCGCGGCACGGTAGGCAGGCCCGCTTCCGGCAGGTCATCGAACAGCGATCCACTGCCATCCTCGCCTAGAGTCTCCAGCACGCCCGATTGCAAGAGCCCACGCACCTCCGCCTCGTCGCCGGGGCGGCAGACTGTGACCGCCGGCTCGGCATTGCCGAGGAAATAGGCAAGCTCGCTTGCGGTATAGGCCGTGTTGAGTGGCACATAGACCAGCCCCGCGCGCAGCGCAGCGAGATAGAGAACCACGTTTTCGGGCGATTTCTCCACCTGGACGACAATCCGGTCGCCCGGCTGTGCTCCCAGCGCCCTTAGCCGCGCGGCAAGGCGGGCAGTGCGCGGTTCAAGATCGCTCCAGCGCAGCACGACATTTCCGCCCTCGCTGAGGAAGGCCTTGTCGCCGGCCGCAGACGCTGCGGCCAGAAGGTGCGTGTAGAGATTGCCTTCGGTCATTTGCTTTCAATCCTTGCCCAGCGGGACATCGAACCGCTCGGTATAATAGCGGAAATCCGCTCGAAGCTTCGCCGTATCGAGCCCGAAATCGGCGGGATCGTATTCATGTTTGCCATGCTGCCCGCGCGGGGTCGCATCTCGCCATGCCTGCATCCGCGCGCGCGCCTCTGGGGTGAACTCCTCGCCGAGGAAATCATACAGCCGCTGCATCGTCGGAAACGGATCTTTCTGGAACGGCGCAAAGTGGATGTCGAAAAAGCGGTGCTCGTTGCCTGCCTCACGGAATGCGATCATCCGCTGCATACCAAGGTGGCAGAACTCGACATTGATCGCGCCCATCCAGTGCTTGTCGATCTCATCGGAGACAACCTTGCCCATCTCGAAATAGATATCGGCCACCGAAGGGATGACGTTGGCAACGTCGCGGTGGGTCATGCAATAGCGCGCATCGGGAAACACTTTGTCGAGCGCAGTGACGAACATCGAATAGGTCGGGTTCTTCAGCCGCCAGCGCTTGGGGCCGCAGCGCCATTGCAGCAATTTCAGAACGCGCTTCACATAGCGGAACGTCGGTTCGAGGTCAGCCTCATGGTGCAGCCACTGGGCATAGCTTGGCACATGAAAGCTCGCCTGGAATATCTGCGAGACGAAATTATAGCCCATGGTCAGCTGGTCTTCGGTCGGCGAGGTCGCGGTGGAAGGCAGCATCTGCTTCATGCGCGGAGTGATCTTGTCGCGCATGGCCATCTGCGCTTCCATCGCAGCGATGCGCGGGTCGCTCTCGTAAGTCGCTGCCTCGGGCGGCGGGCAAGGCGACATGGCTTCCCAGTTGCGCATCGTGCGCACCGCCGGGTCTTCACCCAGCAGGCAGTGCAGCGCGGTCGAGCCGGTGCGCGGCAAGCCAAGCACCATCAGCGGGGCGACGATTTCCTCCTCATCGATCTCGGGATGGCGAGCATACCAGTCCTCGATCTCGAGTCGCCGCATCAGCAGCATCACAGCTTGCCCTTCGAACATCGCGCGGCCGGCGCCGTTGAGCCTGGCCTCGCGCTTGGCCGAATCAATCAGCCGCTCAAGGCCCTCCTGCCAGCCGTAGCCGCCGAAGTTCGTCAGGCCAGTTGCGGCCCTGGCTTTCTCCGCGAGCTCGCTCGTCTGCGACATCATTTCTCTCCCTTGCCCAATTCCCCGCTTGGCTCAAATGCATATCGGCGGCAAGCTGGCCTGGCGAAACAATCGCCTGGAGGATGCAGCGGTGGCGGCGAAAATCAGAGTCGGTGTGCTCAACGACATGTGCGACGGCCCGCCGCCGGTGGGCGACATCACCCCATGGCTGGAGCGCGAAGTGGCGCGTGTGCAGGCGGCGGGGCGGCTCGAT